>DOHJ01000050.1 GCA_003535335.1 Paracoccaceae bacterium
CAGCATTTTGGTGCAGGCGGCGTGCAAATCGGGCGCGCTGTGGATCAGGGTGCCGTCGAGGTCGAATACGATAGGGGTCATGTGTTTTTCCATTTTATTGAGCAGCCCATTGAGGCTATTTGTTCGCGCGGGCCATGAGTGGTTTCAGAAACCAGTTTCATGGCGTCGTAAAGATCGCGTTTCACGTTGCCGGTGTCGGCGTTTTTGCCGGATGCATCCAGCCGGCCACGGTATTGCAGGCCCAGATCAGCGTTAAAACCAAAGAAATCAGGCGTGCATTGCGCGTCATATGCGCGGGCTACGGATTGGTCTTGGTCGTGCAGATAAGGAAACGGGAAATCCAGTTTCTGCATATTTTCAAAGCTGTCGGCCGGATAGGCATCGGCATCATTGGAATTGATCGCCACCACGCCAATGCCCAGTTTTTGCAGATCCACGGCATCACGGGTAATTTTATCCATCACCGCAATCACATAAGGGCAGTGGTTGCAGATGAACATGACCAACGTGCCGTTTGGGCCGGCAATATCGGATAGCGAATAGGTTTTGCCATCCGAGGCAGGCAAGCTGAAATCAGGCGCTTGCCAGTCAAAATCACAGACGGGGGGGGAAACGGGCATTGAAGGGCTCCTATTTATCAAGGCGGCCTGACCAGTTCCCCAGACAGGCCGCTTTCAGAAAATCGCATCCGCGGCTCTTTTAGAAATTTGTTATTTTTGCGCTGCGGTTGATGCATCACGGATGGCACGGATATGTTCGCCGTAAGGGGCAGGGTTGGAAACGGACCCGCCTTTGAACACGGCCGATCCGGCAACCAGCACATCAGCACCGGCAGCCGCCATCAGCGGGCCGGTTTCGGGCGTGATGCCGCCATCAATTTCGATGTGAATATCACGATCACCAATCATCTTGCGAATTTCGACAACCTTGTCGATTTGGCTGTGGATGAATTTTTGACCACCAAAACCGGGGTTCACGGTCATGACGCAAACCATATCAATCAGGTCCATCACATATTCGATCGAACTTGCGGGGGTTGACGGGTTTAGCGCCACACCGGCTTTGCAGCCCAGATCACGGATATATTGCAAGGAACGGTGCAGATGCGGGCCGGCCTCGACGTGGATGGTCAGAATGTCGGAATCTGCATCGGCAAAGGCCTTGAGGTATTGATCGGTCGGGGCGATCATCAGATGCACGTCCATCACGGTTTTGATGTGCGGGCGGATGGCTTTGCAGGTATCGGGGCCAAAGGTGATATTTGGCACGAAATGGCCATCCATCACATCGATATGCACCCAGTCACAGCCTTGGGCCTCAATGGCGTCGATTTCAGCGCCGAAATTGGCGAAATCGGCGGCCAGAATGGAAGGGGCGATTTTGATTGAGCGGTCAAATGACATGGGGCTATTCCTGTGTCTGAATTTGTAAAGGATGATGGCGCGAGAGACCCCCGCGCCATTGATTTATGTTCGATTTATGCAGTCTGTGGATCGAGTGAGCCGTCGGCATAACGCTTGGCCATATCATCCATCGGGATAATTTTGATCGAAGATGCATTGCCCGCCGTGCCGAAACGCTCAAAGCGGTCTTTGACCAGCGCTTCCATTTCGTTCATCGCCGGGATCATGAATTTACGCGGGTCAAACTCGGTCGGGTTTTCCATGGCGACCTTGCGGAACTGGCCCGTGATTGCCATCCGGTTATCGGTGTCGATGTTGACCTTGCGCACACCCATTTTGATGCCTTTTTCGATCTCTTCAACCGGAACACCATAAGTTTGCGGCATTTCACCACCGTATTTGTTGATCAGGTCCTGCAGATATTGCGGCACAGAGGATGAGCCGTGCATCACAAGGTGTGTGCTGGGCAATTTGGCGTGGATCGCAGCGATCTGGGTCATGGCCAGGGTTTCACCGGTTGGTTTGCTGGAGAATTTGTAAGCACCGTGGCTGGTGCCACAAGCAATTGCCAGCGCGTCAACTTTGGTGATTTTAACGAATTCAACAGCCTCGTCAGGATCGGTCAACAGCTGCTCCATCGACAATTTGCCAACAGCGCCAGAGCCGTCTTCTTCACCAGCTTCGCCGGTTTCAAGTGAACCCAGCACGCCCAGCTCGCCTTCAACCGATGCGCCAACCCAATGGGCCAGATCGGAAACGGCTTTGGTGATTTTGGAATTATAGTCAAAATCGGCCGGTGTTTTCATGTCGGCCTCTAGCGAGCCATCCATCATCACCGAAGTGAAGCCGTGACGGATCGCGGTGGAGCAAGTTGCCTCGTTATTGCCGTGGTCCTGATGCATACACAGCGGGATACCGGGATACATTTCCGACAGCGCCTGAATCATGTGCCGCAGCATAATATCGCCCGCATAAGAGCGCGCGCCGCGGGATGCCTGCATGATCACGGGTGAATCGCATTTCTGCGCCGCATTCATGATGGCCAGACCTTGTTCCATGTTGTTGATGTTAAATGCAGGTACGCCGTAATCGTTTTCAGCAGCGTGATCCAGCAATTGACGAAGAGTAATAAGAGCCATTTTTCAATTTCCTAAATAGTTTGGGTTAGGCGCGTTCTAGCGCAGCAAGGCCGGGCAGTTCTTTGCCTTCGA
>DOHJ01000233.1:0-1559 GCA_003535335.1 Paracoccaceae bacterium
CCGGCCATCGACAGCTATTCTGCCTTTTTTGAAAATGATCATAAAACCCCGACTGGTCTTGTGGGGTATTTGCGAACGCGTAGCATCACCGCGTTAACCATGGTTGGTCTGGCAACTGATTTTTGCGTGCAATATTCCGCGCTTGATGCTGCGGGTCTGGGGTTTAATGTTACGGTGATCGAAAGCATGTGCCGAGCAATCGATCTGGATGATTCCCTTGCCAAGTCGCGCAAGGCAATGCAGGATGCCGGTGTAAAACTGGAGCCGTGAACAATGCCTGATATCGCCACACGCGTATACGACCACAAATGGAAGATTGATCCGATTATTCGATCCTTGATTGATACGGATTTTTATAAATTGCTGATGTGCCAGTCGGTATTTCGCAACAGACCTGACACGAACGTCACTTTTTCACTGATCAATCGGGCCAAACATATTCGCCTTGCCGATCAGATTGACGAAGGCGAACTGCGCGAACAGCTTGACCATATCCGTACGCTTTCCCTATCGCGCGGTGAAAGCACGTGGTTGAGGGGCAATACATTTTATGGCAAACGCCAGATGTTCCGGCCTGATTTTATGGAATGGTTCGAAGGCATGCGTCTGCCCCCTTACCATCTGGAAAAACGCGATGGACAGTTCGAGCTGAGCTTTGAAGGCAAATGGCACGAAGTCATGCTCTGGGAAATACCGGCGCTGGCCGTGTTAATGGAGCTGCGATCACGGGCCGTGTTGCAAAAGATGGGCAAGTTCGAGCTGGAAGTGCTTTATGCGCGGGCCATGACCAAACTGTGGGAAAAGGTTGAAAAGCTGCGTGGTCTTGACCGTTTGCGGCTGGCCGATTTTGGTACCCGCCGGCGCCACAGTTTTTTATGGCAAGACTGGAGTGTTCAGGCCATGCACGAAGGCTTGGGCGAGGATTTTGTCGGCACTTCGAATTGTTTGATTGCCATGCGCCGCGAAGTTGAAGCGATCGGCACGAATGCCCACGAGTTACCAATGGTTTATGCCGCTTTAGCCAAAACGGATGCGGCGCTAAAGCAGGCTCCTTATGATGTGTTATCTGATTGGCAAGATGAGCACGAAGGCAATCTTCGAATTATTTTACCTGACACCTACGGGACAAACGGGTTCCTTGAGAATGCGCCAGACTGGCTGGCCGGATGGACCGGCATTCGCATTGATAGCGGTGATCCTGCAACGGGTGCAGAAACCGCTATTAAATGGTGGAAAGAACGCGGAGAAGATCCGAAAACCAAGATGGTAATTTTCTCGGATGGATTGGATGTGGATAAAATAATTGAACTGCACAAACAGTTCAAAGACAGGGTGCGTCCATCATTTGGCTGGGGCACATTAATGACAAATGATTTCCGGGGACTAGTGCCCTATGACAGCCTTGCGCCATTTTCAATTGTTTGCAAAGCCGTTAGCGCCAATGGCAAGCCAACCGTAAAACTATCTGATAATCCCAACAAGGCTATGGGGCCGGTTGATGAAATTCGGCGTTATAAAAAGGTGTTCGGGGTGAGAAACCAAGAAGCACAAGAGGTTGT
>DOHJ01000233.1:1978-3637 GCA_003535335.1 Paracoccaceae bacterium
CCATCTGCATAAATAGCCATCGCAGGATCATCTGCCGCATATCTGGAAATGGCCCAGCCACAGGACGCCAATGTTCGGGTTACGGTAAACAGGGGTATTATGCGTGCCTCTCGGGCGCTTAGATCATAACCTTTGGCCAAGGCTGCCGCTAATTTTCCGGCCCTGGGCCGATGCCAGACCTGAGACATGGCAACACCCAGATCATACATTCTAAACCCGTAACCCCCGTCATCAAAATCAATCAATGTCACGGTTTCACCCACCGCCAAAACATTTTCACTCAGCGCATCGGCATGGATCAAGCCAAAATCGGCACCGCCGCGCTGATAAGCCTCGAATATTCCCCGTAGCCGGTCTCGCGTGTCTAAAAGCAATTCCCTATTTGGCCGCGTTAGGGTCGGGTTTTCCCAAAACCGCCCCCAATTCGGATTGTCCCCCAGCAGCCCGTCAATATCCAGACGTTCCCGCTCAAAATCATCATCCAAGTCCAGCGTGTCGCTTAATTTGTGTAGTTGAGCAAGCTCCGAGCCAAGTGCGCTAAAAATCCGTAATTGCATTTCTTCGTCCCATTGATCTGCAATTCCGTCATCCCCCAAAGGCACACCTTCAACCCAGGTAACAATCGAAGCGATACGACCGGCCTGATTAACTTTCGAGATTAAATCACCATTTTTAGCAGGTATCGGTCGCGGTAATTTCATACCGGCCTTATCCAAACCCTTGGACCAAATCAGCTCGGACCTGATCGCTTCATCGGTTTGGTATCCGGGCCGATGCAGCCTTAACGCGGCACTGCCACCATCGGCGGAAACCACCTCGAATACGGCATTTTCACGGTTTGATATTAACCGTGGCGTGCAATCTGGTAAATCCCAGTGCTTTAGTGCTGCATTGGCAAATGCAATTGCTTCGTCATTATTCATTTGTTTAGAACCTCGGTAAATGCAGCATCCATGACCTCGACCAACAGGTCGACATTTTCATGCGAAAATACACAAGGTGGCCGAATTTTCAATGTGTTATCATGGCGACCAACCGTGCTTAGTAAAACCCGACGGCGGCGCATTGAATTTACCATTTTCATTGCCAGATCAGACGCGTATTTTTCACCGTGCATAAGCTCAACCCCGAAAAACAGACCTGCCCCGCGCACATCTGCAATCACATCGTATTTATCTGCCAGATTTTGCAACTTTGTCAGAGCATATTGACCCACATCGCGGGCATTATCCTTTAGATCTTCCTCTTCAATAACTTCAAGCGTGGCCAATGCGGCGGCCGCACTTACAGGATTACCGCCAAAGGTGTTGAAATATTTAAACGCTTCTTGAAATGTCTCGAGTATTTCTGGCCGGGTAATCGTTGCAGCAACCGGATGCCCGTTTGCCATCGGTTTGCCAAGCGTCACAATATCAGGCGTAAAACCCAACCGTTCATGCCCCCACCAGTGACTGCCAAGACGACCAAAACCCGGCTGGACTTCGTCGGAAATTATCAAACCACCGGCCTTGCGCACAGCAATTATCGCCTTATCCAGAAACCCGCGTTCCAAGGTCGGAAAACCCTCATTGGCAAAAAACGGGCAAATAATAAGGGCGCTTAGCCCATGCCCATTATTGTTTAATTCCTCAATAGCAGTCTCTATTCCAGCTAAAAACG
>DOHJ01000233.1:4035-7004 GCA_003535335.1 Paracoccaceae bacterium
GCAACCTGCCGGACATGGTCGCCATAGCCGCCAACAGGTGTTTTTTTAGAATTTAGCTGACTGACGGCTGCCGTGTTGCCGTGATAGGTATTATCTGTTGCGATTATGCCAGTATTACCAGTGACCGCTTGGGCCATACGCAAGGCTACATCGTTGGCCTCGGAACCTGAATTCATCATGATCATGGATGTTAGGTTATGTTTGAACTTTGCTGTTAACCGCTCACCATATTCTAAAATGCCATCATGTAAATAGCGTGTGTGGGTATTTAAAGTGGCGGCCTGACGTGCAATTGCATCCACAACATGCGGATGACAATGCCCAACATGCGGCACGTTGTTATAACAATCCAGATATTGTTTGCCTGCGGCATCAAATAACCAAACCCCTTCACCACGCACTGGCGCAAACGGATCCTCGTAAAAAGTCGTCACATGACGCCCCAGCAATCGTTTGCGCCGCTCGATCAAATTCATTCATCGCCCCTGACTTTTCCACGTAATACTTTAACCTGTCCACGTTTTACCTTGCCTTCAACGCGCCTGCGTTTTGAGGCCAGCGTGGGCCGTGTTTTAATCCGGCGTTTTGGCACAAATAATGCCTTTTCGATTAAATCCACCAAACGTGCCTTGGCTATTTCGCGGTTTCGGGCCTGACTGCGGGTTTCTTCGGCCCGAATTATAATTGCCCCGTCAGATGTCCAGCGCCGGCCGGCCAGCCGTTTCAGCCGCGTTTTAACGGCGCCAGTCAACTGTGGGCTGCGCTGGGCCTCAAAACGCAGCTCAACAGCGGTTGAAACCTTGTTCACATTTTGCCCGCCGGGACCTGATGATCGGGTAAAGCTTTCGCTTATCTCCCAATCCTCAAGCGTGATATCGTCATTTATCCGTAACATGCGTCAACCATAAGCCAGCTTGTCAAAAACGGAAAGAGCCCCGACGAAAATTCGCAGGGGCTCCTCTCGAGAAGCGGAGGTGGCAAGCGGTACATGGTGCCCGATGCCAGATGATTATCCAAAAGGACTGCCTTCTAAATCGTCACCTCGCAAGTAATCCTCACCAGTTGCTCCTTTATCCCAATAGACATTGTCACCTCCTTTCTGAATGTTAATAACACCCTGATGGTGGCACAGATTTTGTATACGTCAAAAGGTTTTATGCTGGATCTGGTGAAAGTCTTGTAACAATTAGGCGAAACGGGACCAGTGCCAGTAAGGCAAGCGATAACTTAACCAGCCAGTCAGCCAATGCCAATGACACCCAAAGCGGCACAACCGGCCCCAGGCCCAGCAATGGCAGTGCCCGGTTTGCCCAGCTGACATCATTTGCAGATTCCACAAAGGCAAGTTGCGCAGAAAATGCGATGCTGAAAAACAAAATCGTGTCCACGCTAGAGCCAATCAATGTCGAGGCCAAGGGTGCGCGCCACCATTTGCCGTTTCGCAACTGGTTAAAGATGGCCACATCCAGCATTTGCGCGGTCAGGAATGCGATGCCGGATCCAACCGCGATGCGCAACGTAACCAGCGGGCCGAATTCGCCCATGATTTGAGTGCCGATTAGCGAGCAGATTACCCCGACCACAAAACCTGCGATAACCACTTTGCGTGCGGCAGCCGTACCATAAACGCGGTTCATCACGTCGGTAACCAGAAAGGCCAGCGGATAGGTGAATGCGCCCCAAGTCAGCCATTGGCCAAATAAATGCTGCACAAGAATATTTGAAGCCACCACAATAGCGGCCATGGCAATGATGCCGGGAAGAATTTTGATCATGTTGAAACAATCCGGTTTTACAAGGTTTACGGTAACTCGGCCCCAAGGGACACCGCGTCCTAGCGGCTGGACCTGATTAACACAAGCTATTCTTTTACGCGATATTCGACAAATTCAGTCCGCTGGAAAAATTTGAAATTGTCATCCGAAACCATGGTTAACCGAATATCACCTGTCTGATCCTGCCAAACAGCAATGCCTTCCAGATTATCATGCACACCTGCTTTGGTTTGCAGCAGTTCTTGTTCGTTGCTCAATGTTTTTTCTGTTATTGTGAAACGGCGGACACGGCTCTGAAAGCCAAAAATGCTGCCAAGATGGCGTTCCAATAGGTATAATTTCCCGTCAGGGCCGAAATCGGCACCAACAGGTAAAAATGGGCCGCGTTGGGGGCTGTAAAAGACAATCTTCCAAGTGTCGTTATGATACCTGTAAATCGGGAAACCCTTTTTGGGATTTTTTGAAATTTCCGGAATTGTATAAAGCGTGCCATCAGGCCCAATTGCCAAAGATTCTAACGATGAATTACGCTTCATCTGTTTGAAATCCGGGTGGCGCTGCAACCATGCGGCTTCGCTTTTTGTGTTGCGGTACGTCCAGACGCGCGGACTGTGTTCAAATGAAATAAATACACGGCCATCTTTGCGGATGGCCAATCCTTCGGCATCGGTTTCATAGCTTTTTAAAACACGGCCAGTGGTGTGCTTTAGCTTTCCAAACGTAGCATTCACATTATTTATCACACTATCCGCACGAAGAAACGTCCCGTTTGCAACGGCCCCGCGATCGCCGATAACAGTAAAATCAATGCCATCATCCGACACCTCGATGCCTGAAAATCCGCCAAAGCCTTTGGTGTTTTCAGCCCACGTAAAGCTGCTAATATATTCCGCTTGCTGACTTTGGGCGGCGCATGGGGCAATTATTGCCAGCGCCGCAATGATCAGCGCGAATTCAGAACAGCGCGGCATTGTGCAGGCAGGTCCGACATTACATATTCACGGCGTGGTTTTGGCGGTGGTGCATTCGGGTCAGGCGGTGGCGGGTTTAAAATATTATTTACCCACTTTTGCGCATCGGCACAGCCATCACCAGCCGGAGGAGGGGCCTGATTTTTACAGTTTCTAGAGCCTTTGGGACATTTCAGACGCACATGAAAATGATAATGATGCCCCCACCAGGGCCGGATTTTAT
>DOHJ01000049.1:0-427 GCA_003535335.1 Paracoccaceae bacterium
AGGTTAACAGACCGTTTAAATCTCTTGCAATTAGCACCAGTTTTTCTAAAATTTAGCAAAAATTTCTATCAAGCGCGTTAATTGTGCCCCATATTAAGGTTTTGGGGTATAAGTAAGACATGTCTGATTTGGTGCTGTATTGATCAAATGAATCGCTCAGCAACCCTTTCAACGCCAAAGTACGATGTGTTGGTGGGTGAATAACCGATTTGGTTTTTTGTTGCATCGCACCGTTTGCTGATTTTGATCTAACAATCGCCTTCTTATAAAAATTTGCCTCGGGTGATTGCAGAATTTGCGCGCAATTTGCAAACCTAATGCGTTAAAAAGCACCCTTTATCCTAAATCATGGTTCCGGCTTTCTTTGGAATGATTAACTTTCCAGACGAACAACACCTAACTTATTCTATTTCACCCAAACCTCGAC
>DOHJ01000049.1:776-1876 GCA_003535335.1 Paracoccaceae bacterium
GTTTACTTGTCGCCCCCAATCTGTGTCATCGCACGCCATCGGCATTGCTTCGCCAAATGCTTCAACCCGCATGGATTGCTGTTTAGGTTTAAGTGTATCGGCGGCTTTGACAACGGCGGCTTTGACAGCGGATGCGCGTCTTTTGGAAATTTTTCGATTTATTTCTGCCTCGCCCATGCCATCGCTAAAACCGACAAACAACAATTCGCGCCCGTCATATTTACCCGCTTCCAGATGTCTGGCCAGCAAGATCACGTTGGCACGCGACTGGGCGTCGAGCTTGACTGATCCAGCTTCAAAGCGGAATGTCGGGGTTATTCTTTCGGCGATCTGCAATGTGCCAATCATGCGCTGTAGCTCGGTTAAACGCGTTTCTTGACCAGCGGCAGCTATTGCATTGGCAAACCTACGACCCTGATTGTGAATAGGTATTTTGCCAATCCGTTGGTCCACAAACCCGGCGGTTCGCACCACACGTTGGGCAGCTGGCGAGCCTAGATACGTCAGAAATTCCCGCGCTATTTTGGGTAATCTGCGCGCAGGTGTGTATAAAAATAATGGTGCACTTAGCGGGTAGTCTTCGGTTTTCAGCGATTGCACATTTGCCAGAAAATTCATTCCACAAGCCCCTTTGAGGGCCAGAATCTTTGCGCTGCCCAGCTCGGAAAATCGGGTAATTCCGATGGCAAAAGGATCAGCCGCAACCGCATCAACCAGATCCGCCGCAGTTTGATGGCGGGTTAATGTTGGCATTGACGCCAAATTGGACGTTGCCATTACAAGCTGTTCAAACTGCTGTGCCAACCCGGATGATGCGGTTCGTAAATGCACATAAATTGGTGCATCAGGTCCGCCGATTTGTTGCCAGTTGTCAATTTTACCGGCAAAAATCTGGGCCAGATCAGCAATGGAAATAACTGTTTCAGAATTGTTCATTGCCACAACAGGAACCAATGCGTCCAGTGCAACAATCNNCGCTATTTTGGGTAATCTGCGCGCAGGTGTGTATAAAAATAATGGTGCACTTAGCGGGTAGTCTTCGGTTTTCAGCGATTGCACATTTGCCTGAAAATTCATCCCGCAAGCCCCTTTGATTGCCA
>DOHJ01000049.1:2173-9215 GCA_003535335.1 Paracoccaceae bacterium
CAATGCGTCCAGTGCAACAATCCGGCTACGGGCCGCGTTTTTCAAATTTCCCAAACCTGCCTTTTTAGCGGCCTTAGTTTCACTTGTGGTGATTTCACGGGTTGCCAAAACCATATCGGTTTCGCCAGCAAGCAATTTAGAAAACCCAATGTCTGTGTTTGAAATCCGAAAGATAATGCGTGCAACAGTTTTGCCTGTTTCCGGCAGTTGCAAATTATAACTAAAGTTCAAATCATCCGCGATATTGCGGCGCAGATCCATTCCGCTTTGCTTTGCAAAATTTTCAACCAATAAAGGCATCAAAAGCTCGCCCATTGGCAACGCGCCCGAAAGTGTAAATTCTGCCACGTAATTTTCAAGATCAGGACAGCCTGCGCCGTCACAGGTTACGGCAGATCTCTCCAATGTCATAGCGCCATAAATGGAGTTTATGCGATAAAATTCACCGTCAAACGCCTGCAAGGTGCCTTGGATAGAAACCTTGCCATCATTTGACGTTAAGGTAATATCCTGTGCTTGCAGTGGCTGGATCAATACAGCAAACGCAATCAGGGCAATAATTGCCGAATAAACTAGTCTCATATAATTACAAACTACCATTGATTGCTGCTGATCTTTAAATCCTTTAACAGATTTTTAAACAGCAGATAATCACCAATATGATCACAGGCTGGCATTGTTAAGGAAATATCCATCACCGATGCGGCTTTATCGGGCGCGTTTTGCAATATTTGTGCCGCCTGCGCCTGACCACAGTTTTCTTTTGTAACCCTGGCTTTCAAATGCAGGCGCACAAGACCGCTTTTGTCCACTTTTGCGGAAGGAAAATTATAGATTTCAAGATGAAAAGGGTTGGGGAAAGCACTATTTCCTAACCTGACAATATAGCCGCCGCGTGCTTGGGTTGCTTGGGCCAAAGACTGCGGTGCACCGTTCCAGACATGTTTTTTTCTACCAAGGTGCCCAAATTCAAACGCATGTATTTGCAGCTCTGCGTTCCCTGCCCATTGCACAGCCACACGGGTGTATTGGCCTGCTTGTGGAACATTTACAGAGGCAACTACAGGCTCAGTTCCTGCCAAAGTCAGCCTAAACTCGGATTTAGGTGTAATTGCCGGAACCAAAACCGAATATGTACCGATATTTGAGGTCGTGCCTGAAAACATCAAACCCTGAAACTGAACTGTCAAAGCCGTGTTTATTTGACAAGGCGCGCGCAAGCTCAGCATGACCATCGCCGCATCCGATTTGGCGGCTGTAAAATCAACCTCGCAAGCCAACCCAAAAGGGCTATAGGTTTGGGACGGCGCATATGTTGGCAAGCTATATTTATCGTTGGTTCGTTTCACCTGCTCGGATAAATCCGGTGCAGGGCCAGATAGCGCGGGGAAATCCACGTTGGCCTCAGACAGTTCAACCTCTGACGCGGTAGCTGCGCAGAAAATCATCGATAACCCTGCCGAAACACCCGCAATAACCAGACGGCCAATGCCCCGATTTCGGCCAAAAGCCAAGCCTTACACCAAACGCCCGTGGCAGTGTTTGAATTTTTTACCAGACCCGCAAGGACAAGCCTCGTTGCGACCCGGATCGCCCCATGTTTGCGGGTCATCTTCATCAAAGCCGGCCGGTGCTTGCATTGCGCCTTGTTGCTCCAACATTTCTTGCATCATGGCTTGCTGCTCTTCTTCGGACAACGGACGGATTTGCGATAATTTTTGCGTCACATCTTCGCGCAAGGAATTCAGCAGGTTTTCAAACAGCTGGAAGGATTCATTTTTATATTCGTTCAGCGGATCACGTTGCGCGTAGCCACGGAAACTGACGACCGAACGCAAATGCTCAAGCGTTAAAAGGTGTTCGCGCCATTTTGCATCAATGGTTTGCAGCAATATCTGCTTTTCAATACCGCGCATGGTTTCCGGACCAAATTGTGCAACTTTTTCTGCCATCATCTTATCAGCTTCATCGCACAAGCGTTCAATAATCGCCTCGTCGTCAACACCCTCTTCGCCGGCCCACGCAATCACAGGAACATCCAGCCCCATTTCTTCGATCACAGCGGCATAAAGCCCCTCTGGGTTCCATTGGTCCGCATAGGTTTTGGGTGGAATATATTTCGTTACCAGATCTTCGGCGACCTGATGGCGCATATCCTGTACGATTTCCGACAGATCATCGGCTTCCATAATTTCGCGGCGCTGCGAAAAAATCACCTTGCGCTGATCATTCATCACGTCGTCAAATTTCAGCAGCTGTTTGCGAATATCAAAATTGCGACCCTCCACCTTGGCTTGGGCCTTTTCCAGAGATTTATTTACCCAAGGGTGAATAATGGCCTCGCCGTCTTTCATGCCTAGCTTGGTCAAAATAGAATCCAGCCGTTCCGAGCCGAAAATACGCATCAAATCGTCTTCCAGCGACAAGAAGAACGACGAACGGCCCGGATCACCCTGACGCCCCGAGCGACCACGCAGCTGGTTATCTATCCGCCGACTTTCATGACGTTCGGTTGCCAGAACAAACAGCCCGCCAGCCGCAATCACCTTGGCTTTTTCCTCGGCATGTTCGGCCTCGACCTTGGTGCGCAATTCCTCGGGGTTTGCTTCCGGATCCGCCTCAAGCGCCTCCATAACAATCATATCGACATTGCCGCCCAGCTGAATATCGGTGCCGCGCCCAGCCATATTTGTGGCGATGGTAACAGCGCTGAATTTACCGGCATCGGCAATAATTTTGGCTTCTTGTTCGTGATGGCGGGCATTCAGAACATTATGCTTTATCCCTGCCGCTTTTAGCATCTCTGACAAAGATTCTGATTTTTCAATCGAAGTTGTCCCAACCAGAATTGGTTGTCCTGTTGCGTTGGCTTCTTCAATTGATTTCACCACACCTTCAAATTTCTCGCGGGCGGTGCGGTAAACCTGATCATGTTCGTCTTTGCGGTCAATCGGGCGGTTTGTCGGCACTTCGACCACACCCAAACCATAGATTTCGGCAAATTCTTCGGCCTCGGTTGCCGCAGTGCCGGTCATGCCTGACAATTTGTCATACAGGCGGAAATAGTTCTGGAATGTAACCGAGGCCAAGGTTACATTTTCTGGTTTGATATCGCAGCCCTCTTTGGCCTCGATCGCCTGATGCAGCCCGTCCGACAAGCGCCGACCAGCCATCATCCGGCCGGTAAATTCATCAATCAACATGACTTCACCGTCGCGCACGATATAATCTTTGTCCTTGGTAAACAACTTGTGCGCTTTCAGGCCTTGATTGACGTGATGGACAATCGTTGTGCTTTCAGGATCATACAGCGTTTGCCCTTCAGGCATTATGCCTGCGTCAACCAGGGTTTTTTCGATAAATTCGTTACCCTCTTCGGTGTAATGCACATTGCGGGTTTTTTCGTCTAATTCGAAATGCTCATCGGTCAGGCTGGGGATCAGATTATCAATCGCCACATAAAGATCCGAGCGATCTTCGGAGGGACCGGAAATAATCAGCGGCGTGCGCGCCTCGTCAATCAGGATCGAGTCAACTTCGTCGACAATTGCAAAATGGTGATCGCGTTGGGCCATTTCGGACAATTCCGAGCGCATATTGTCGCGCAGGTAATCAAAGCCCAACTCGTTATTGGTGGCGTAGGTAATATCAGCTGCATAGGCGGCTTTTTTCTCTTCTTCCGGCATTTTGGGGTAAACCACACCCGTGGTCAGCCCCAAAGCCGTGTAAACCTTGCCCATCCATTCAGCATCACGTTTGGCCAGATAATCGTTCACCGTGACAATATGTACGCCTTTGCCGGTCAGGGCATTCAGATAGGCGGCAAAAGTGGCAACAAGGGTTTTACCCTCGCCTGTTTTCATTTCGGCAATATTGCCCTGATGCAGGAAAATACCGCCCATCAACTGGGTATCAAAGGCACGCAGACCCAAGGCACGGTGTGCTGCCTCGCGCACGTTGGCAAATGCCTCAAACAGCAGATCATCCAGACTCTCGCCTTTCATCGCGCGGCTTGCCAGCTCTTCGGTTTTTTGCTTGATGCCCTCGTCCGAGAGTTTTTGAAACTCGGCCTCAAGCGCATTAATCTTTGCGACCTGCGGACGTGTTGTCTTGACCATGCGATCATTCGGTGTGCCGAAGACTTTCTTGGCTATTTTTCCGATACCTAACATATTCTCTCCGCCTGTGTGGTCTATTCAAAATAAATTCTGCGCGACTATCCCTTGCCCTGCTTACCCGTCCATCTTACATACGGACAAGTAGTCAAGTGCAGGCTATCGCCATAACCCTTTGGCGATGTAAGCAGCTGGCTTGGGAGTGTCAATGTTGCGCAGGCTCTGTGCAACCGATCTAAGGATAAATAAATGTTAAAACGTAATAATTTTCTGCTTGGCGCAATATTGGCAGTGGGCATGGCCCTTCCGGCGGTATCGGGTGAAACAACTGCAAATACGGTTGTGGCAACCATAAACGGTGTGGAAATCACTGTGGGTCACATTATTGCGACCAAAGGCACCTTGCCCGAACAATACCAGAGCCTGCCCGATGATGTGTTGTTTGACGGTATTCTTGAGCAACTGATCCAGCAAACCGTGCTTTCCCAAGCAATGGAAGGCGATCAATCAAAACGCATCACTCTAACCGTTGAAAACGAGCTGCGCTCTTTGCGTGCCGGTGTGGTTCTGGACGCGAAAATTGCGAATGTGATAACCGATGAAACCTTGCAAGCCGCTTACGAAGCCCGCTTTGCCGATTCCACGCCGGTCAAAGAATTTAATGCCGCCCATATTTTGGTTAAAACCGAAGACGAGGCCAAGGAAATCCGCAAACTTCTGGATGAAGGTGCCGATTTTGCCGAGCTTGCAAAAGAAAAATCCACAGGCCCATCCGGTGCCAGCGGTGGCTCGCTTGGCTGGTTTGGTCCCGGCATGATGGTCAAGCCATTTGAAGATGCGGTTATGACACTAAAGGCAGGTCAGCTGTCTGACCCGATCAAAACCCAGTTTGGCTGGCATATTCTAATCCTGAAAGAAACCCGCCTGAAAGAAACCCCCAGCCTTGAATCGATCAAAGCAGAGCTGGAAGCGGAAATTCAACAAAAAGCGGTTAAAGATATAATTTCTGATCTCACAAACAACGCCAAAATCACCCGCGCGGAAGAAGGCAGCATACCTGTTTCTATCCTTAGCAACACCGATCTGATTGATAACTAGGCGACAAAGATGGTTTCTGTTTCACCCTTGGCACCAAAAGGCGGGTTTCCTGATCTGCCCGTCATTGAAGGCGTATCATTTGCCACAGCAGAGGCTGGCGTGCGTTATAGCGGACGGCCTGATGTGATGCTGGCACGGTTGAGCGCAGGCACCAGTATTGCAGGCGTTTTCACAAAATCCGCCACCCGCTCGGCAAACGTGCTGGATTGTCAGGCCAAGCTGGGCCTGGACAGCTCAGCAATGGCTGCGATCGTGGTTAATTCCGGCAATTCGAATGCCTTTACCGGCAAAGGTGGTGTTTTGGCTGTGCAATCAGTTAATGCTGCCGTTGCCAAGGCGTTAGGCATTGCCGAAAACCGGGTGTTTTCATCTGCAACCGGAGTTATTGGCGAAGCATTGCCATTTGAGCGGATCACGGCAAAAATTGATGAATTAAGCAATAATCTTTGCCCTGACCTGATTAAAAACGCCGCCCACGCAATCATGACAACAGACACCTATGCCAAAGGCGCAGGCGCTGTGTTTGACGCTAACGGCGGGCAGATATCAATTGCCGGAATTGCCAAAGGCTCCGGCATGATCGCGCCTGATATGGCAACAATGCTGGTGTACATTTTCACCGATGCCAAAATTGCCCAACCCCTATTGCAGAAAATGCTGACCACGTTAACGAATAAAACCTTTAACTGCATAACCGTGGATAGCGACACTTCAACCTCTGACAGCCTGATAATAGCCGCCACCGGAAAATCAGAAGCGGCAGAAATCACCAGAACTGATGACCCGTTTTTTGAGGCCTTGCACAAGGTGATGCGCGATTTGGCACATCAGGTGGTAAAAGACGGCGAAGGAGCAACCAAATTTGTCGAGGTGCAGGTTTTAGGGGCTGATAGCGATGCAGATGCGCACAAGGTTGGCATGTCAATTGCAAATTCCCCATTGGTCAAAACCGCGATTGCCGGCCAAGACCCGAATTGGGGCCGCGTGGTTATGGCCGTTGGAAAATCAGGCGCCAAGGCAGATCGTGATCGGCTTTCAATCTGGTTTGGCGATGTTTTGGTGGCTGAAAATGGTTGGGTTTCACCCGATTACAGTGAAACAGACGCCGCCAAACACATGAAAGGCGAGGAGCTATTGATCCGCGTTGATCTGGGAATAGGCGCAGGGCAGTCGACGGTTTGGACCTGTGATTTAACCCACGGATACATTAAAATAAACGCGGATTACAGGTCGTGAAAATTCTGCTGGTTTCCGCTGTGGCACTGATTGACGTTGACGGGCGCGTTTTGTTGGCCCAGCGCCCCGAAGGCAAATCAATGGCCGGTTTGTGGGAATTTCCCGGTGGAAAAATAGAAGCAGGCGAAACGCCCGAGGCTGCTTTGATCCGTGAGCTGCACGAAGAGCTGGGTATCAATACGTGGTCCAGTTGTCTTGCGCCGCTGACATTTGCCAGCCATGCCTATGAAAATTTTCATTTACTGATGCCGTTATTTGCCTGCCGAAAATGGCAAGGGACGCCAGTTGCAAAGGAAGGCCAGACTCTAAAATGGGTACGGCCAAACAACTTGCGTGACTACCCGATGCCACCGGCAGACATTCCGCTGATTTCAATTATTCGCGATTGGGTATAATACTACCAAACGGTTGCGATACCGAAACTGCTTTCAAATGAAGAATTTCATAAGGTTATTTCTAATTTCGAAACAATCCATAAATTAATGGATGATTTATTATTTTTCTGTGTTAGAAATGGGTGTGCATCCGTTTTAACCTGGGGAGGATATAGGATTATGCTACGTACTATTGTGCTTGGAAGTTGTGTTTTTGTG
>DOHJ01000049.1:9549-16048 GCA_003535335.1 Paracoccaceae bacterium
GTGTTTTTGTGAAAAACCTATCAAACGGCAAAATTGCTGTACGGGTCGGCGCAAAAGTTTATGAGGGCGAATCAGTATAGGTCGTAACTTTGACAACTTGAACTTAAAAAGGGAAGGCCGAGCCTTCCCTTTTTAGTTTTCAACTTAACGCACACATCATTCTAACGTACGTTCAATCTCTTCACGTTCAAATATTTCGATCACATCGTTTGCGCGGATATCATCATAGCTTTCAAACGCCATGCCGCATTCCTGACCCGATTGCACCTCAGGAACTTCATCCTTGAAACGTTTCAGCGTTTTCAAGGTGCCTTCGTGAATAACCACATTGTCACGCAGCAACCGCACGCCAGCAGAACGCCGTGCAATACCTTCGGTTACCAGACAACCGGCAACGCGGCCAATTCCGGTAACTTTAAACACTTCCTGAATTTTAGCATACCCAATAAAGTTTTCGCGGATTTCAGCCCCAAGCAGACCAGAAGCAGCCGCCTTCACATCATCGACCAAATCATAGATGACCGAATAATAACGGATCTCGATACCTTTTTGATTTGCAGTTTTGCGCGCGGATGTGTTGGCCCGAACGTTAAAACCGAACACAGGTGCACCAGAAGCTTCGGCCAGACTGATATCGCTTTCGGTAATCGCGCCAACACCTGAGTGCAGCACCCGAACGCGAACCTCGTCATTGCCGATCTTGGCCATGGCCTGAACAATCGCTTCGGCTGAACCCTGCACATCGGCCTTAACCAGAATTGGCATCTCGGCCAGGCTTTCGTCAGCCTTGGCTTTCTCCATCAGCTGCTCCAGAGTGGTCGCAGCACCAAGTGCCGCACGTTTTTCCTTGGCAGCATGGGCGCGGAATTCTGCAATTTCACGGGCCTGTGCTTCGGTTTCAACAACATTCAAAATATCGCCGGCCTCGGGTGTGCCATTTAGGCCCAAAACCTCGACAGGTACCGATGGGCCTGCTTCGTTGATGCGTTCGCCCTTGTCATTCAACAATGCACGTACCCGACCGTATTGTTCGCCCACAACGAAAATATCGCCTTTTCGAAGTGTTCCGTTTTGCACCAGAACTGTGGCAACAGGGCCGCGACCAACATCCAGCTTGGCCTCGATCACAGCGCCGGTTGCGGCGCGGTCAGGGTTGGCTTTCAGGTCAAGTAATTCAGCCTGTAAACTGATGTTTTCCAGCAACGTTTCCAAGCCGGTTCCATTAATTGCGGAAACTTCAACATCCAAAACATCGCCCGACATTTTTTCAACGATTACTTCGTGCTGCAATAAATCTGTCCGCACTTTGTCAGGGTTGGCACCGGGACGGTCAATTTTGTTAATTGCCACAATCATCGGTACTTTTGCAGCTTTAGCGTGGTTAATAGCCTCAATCGTTTGGGGCATCACAGCATCATCAGCCGCAACCACCAAAATAACAATATCGGTTACCTGTGCGCCGCGTGAGCGCATGGAGGTAAATGCCGCGTGGCCCGGAGTGTCAAGGAATGTCAGCAACGGCCCATCATCCGTTTGCACCTGATACGCCCCGATATGCTGGGTGATGCCGCCGGCTTCGCCTGTTACCACCTTGGTTGTACGAATTGCATCCAGCAATGATGTTTTACCATGATCAACATGGCCCATTACCGTAATGACAGGTGGACGCGATTTCAGATCTTTGTCTTCGTCTTTTACCGCATGGATAACATCCTCAACATCGGCATCGGAAACCCGTACAATATTGTGGCCAAATTCTTCGATGATTAATTCTGCAGTGTCGGCGTCAACTGACTGGTTTTGCGTTACCATCATGCCCATGTTCATCAGCGCCTTAACCACATCAGCCACACGTTCGGCCATCCGGTTTGCCAGCTCGGAAACTACAATTGCTTCGGGCACCTGAACATCGCGAATAATTTTTTCGCGCTCAACCGGTTCGCCCATTGCCTTTTGGCGTGCGCGTTGCTGTTGGCGTTTGATTGCGGCCATGGAACGCTGGCGGCCACGATCACCGGACAGCGCCTGATTTAGCGTCAATTTACCAGAGCGGCGGCCATCATCGCGGCCTTTGCCACCTTTTGGCTGCCGGCTGCGATTGTCAGCTTCTTGTTTGCGCGGTGCAGCAGACGGTTTGCCGCCACCGCGAGGCGCGGCCGCTTCCGGGTCTTTTGCAACGGGCTGTGAGCGCGCTTCGACAATCGCTTTTTCGCGCTGCTCGCTTTCTTCAGTCTCTACACGTTTGCGCTCTTTTTCTTCGGCTTTTGCCTTAACGCGTTCTTCACGCTCTTGTTCTTCACGTTCTTTTTCTTCGGCCTCTGCTTTGCGACGTTCGCGCTCTGCAGTGCGGGCCTCTTCTTCGGCTTTGCGTTTTGCTGTGTCTTCGACTTCGCGGACCTTGGCCAATTTCAGCGCTTTTAGGCGACGTTCCATTTCCGCATCGGAAATACCGGCAGGGCGTTTCGAAGGATCGCTGGCCGTAACCTTGTTTTTGCCGCCAACGGTTGGTTTGGCTGCACCAGGTTTAGGCACCATAACGCGCTTGCGTTTGGTTTCCACCACGACATTCTTCGTGCGCCCGTGGCTAAAGCTTTGCTTTACGTTGCTCGGGCGGGCGCCGCCGATGCCCAATGTTTTTTTGCCGTCATTCTCACTCATTTGGTCTTCAAACCCTTCTTGGTAGCATTTCCACCAATATTTTTGCGCAAGCGCTTAAGCTTTGCAGCTTCCTCTACAACACGTTTCGTGAGTCCACCAGCCGCAAGCGCGCTATGTATCACATTTTCTCGTCCAAAAGCCAAACCTAATTCGTTAGCCGTCAGTATCCCGATGAAACTATCGTCCCCATCCGGCGCCCGCAGCTTGGACTTGCCGCGACCCGACCCGTCACTGGCCTGAATCAAAACCCGGGCCCGTTCCGTAACCAACCAGCTTTTAACTTTTTCATAACCCGTTACCGCGCGACTGGCCTTTCGGGCTAATGAAATCAGGTCCACAACCCTTTGAACCAGCGCAGCTTCAACAATATCAATCAACCCGTCAGGCACCGTAACCGCTTGCTTGGCACCACGCGAAAACAGCCCCTTGTTAATCGCGGTTGCCAGTGCAGCACGATCGGCAGACACCCAAATACCGCGGCCCGGCAATTTTTCCAGCAAATCGGGCACAATCTGGTTGTCCGGTCCAACCACAAAACGGATTAGACCAGCTTTCGGCTCTGTCTCGCCAGTTGCGATACAGCGCCGTTCGGATGTGTCCCGAACCTTTTTATGACCACCACGAGCCATTTTAAACACCAACGAGGCCTGAAAAGAATCAGACCTCTGCCCCCGCAGTTATTTCGCCGTCTTGGGTTTTGTCTTCCTCGTTTGTTTCCAGACCTGTCGGATCAACCCAACCCAAAGAGATACGCGCCGTCATAACCATGTTTTGCGCTTCTTCCAGTGACACACCGAATTCTTCCAGCACACCGTCGTCTTTGATACGCTCGCCATTTACAGTGGTCCAGCCGCCGGACAACTCCCAATCGGCACAAGTGGCGAAATCTTCCAATGTTTTAACATCGTCTTTGCCCAGCGCTTCCAGCATTTGCGGTGTCAGGCCCTCAAATTCAACAAGACTGTCTTCGACACCCAAAGCACGGGCTGCTTCCATGGCTTTTTTGTTGGCGGCTTCCAAATGGTCGCGGGCACGGGCCTGCAATTCTTTGGCGGTATCCTCATCAACACCGTCAATCACCAACAATTCATCCAGCTCGACATAAGCAACCTCTTCTAGCGAAGTGAAGCCCTCGGAAACCAGCAATTGCGAGAAGAATTCGTCAACATCCAGCGCCTCCATAAACAGACCTGCACGCGTCGAAAATTCTTTTTGACGGCGCTCGGATTCTTCGGCCTCGGTAAGAATATCAATGTCCAAACCGGTCAGCTGGCTGGCCAGACGCACATTTTGTCCGCGACGGCCAATGGCCAGCGACAGCTGCTCGTCAGGCACAACCACCTCGATGCGCTCGGCTTCTTCATCCAGCACAACCTTGGAAACCTCGGCCGGTTGCAAAGCATTCACCAGAAATGTCGGCGCATCTTCGTTCCATGGGATGATGTCGATTTTTTCGCCTTGAAGCTCGTTAACCACAGCCTGAACGCGGCTACCACGCATCCCGACACAGGCACCGACCGGATCGATCGAGCTATCATAAGAAATCACAGCGATTTTAGCGCGTGAACCCGGATCACGGGCAACGGCCTTGATTTCAATGATGTTGTCATAGATTTCAGGCACTTCCATTTTGAACAGTTCGGCCATGAATTGCGGGTCGGTCCGGCTGAGGAAAATCTGCGGGCCACGCACTTCGCGGCGCACTTCCTTGATGTAGCACCGAATGCGGTCATTGGGCCGGTAACTTTCGCGGCCGATTTTTTCATTGCGGCGCAAGATTGCTTCGCCACGCCCCATGTCAACAATGACATTGCCGTACTCTTCGCGTTTGACCACACCGTTGATGATGGTGCCGGCTTTGTCTTTGAATTCTTCGTATTGGCGATCACGCTCTGCTTCGCGGACCTTTTGCAAAATCACCTGCTTGGCAGATTGCGCCGCGATACGGCCCATTTCAATTGGCGGAACTTCTTCTTCGAATGTTTCACCTACCGCCGGGTTTTCCATGTACTCTTTGGCTTGATCGACAGTGAACTCGGCTTGGTAATTTTCCAACTCTTCCTCGGCAACCACCGTGCGAAACCGTTTGAACGTGGCGCGGCCGGTTTTGCGGTCGATGAAAACACGAATGTCCATTTCCATGCCGTAACGCGACTTGGCAGCACGCGCGAGGCTTTCTTCCATCGCCTCAATGACCAATTCTGGATCAATCATTTTTTCACGCGCAACCGCCTCGGCGGTTTGCAGCAGTTCTAGTTGGTTTGCACTGGTTATAGCCATGATCAGCCCTCTTTGGTGTCTGAATTTGTGGGTTCTGTTTGTTCGCCCGCCGTTTTACGCTGGCGCAGCATTTCGGAAATTAATTCATTGGTAAGCAGTAATTTGGCATCGGACAGCCAATCGAATTTCAAACCGATTGTGCCTTCTTCAATGGTGATCAGCACTTCGTCATCAACAGTGCCGGCCAGCACGCCTTTAAACCGGCGACGCCCGTCGACCAATTCTTCGGTTTCGATTTTGGCCTCATAGCCGTTCCAGACATCAAAATCTTTTTGACGCGTTAGCGGACGATCAATGCCGGGGCTAGACACTTCCAGCGCGTAAGGATCCTCGACAGGGTCTTCAACATCCAAAATGGCAGATAGTGCCGTAGAAATCTCGCCGCAGTCATCAACCTCGATACCGCCCTCGGGGCGCTCGACCATAATTTGCAAAACCTTGGTTTTACCGCCCTGCATGCGCACGCGCACCAAATCAAAACCCATGCCTTCGATAACCGGTCCGATAATTTCGGCCAGTTTGCGGTCAATAGCGGCTTTTGCGATCAGGTCTGACATTTTATCCATATCTTTTTAGTACAGTGATTCTTGTACAATTGCAGCAAAGCATAAGCACAAAAAAACGGGCGCGCGGCCCGTTCAAATTTCGGTGGGCGCCGGGGGTGGAGACCAGCGCGCCGCTGTTAAACAAGCATATAGGCGATAACATCTGAGTCTGCAAGAGGCTCATTTACTGCGGTTTGTGATTAAAACAAAACTCTAATTTAACGAACAATAGCTTGAAACCACTTTACCACATATTTTCCAACTCGTGAATTCGGCCACTTTCAATCACTGACTGCACACAATATAGTTCCTTAACAAACAAGTACATTCTGGGGTAGTGGGGAAATAATAATGGCGCATATTATCGTCGTTGGAAATGAAAAAGGCGGATCGGGCAAATCGACCACCTCGATGCATGTGGCAACCGCGCTTGTGCGGATGGGCCACAGTGTAGGTGCGCTTGACCTGGATCTGCGCCAACGCACACTTGGGCGTTACGTGGAAAACCGCCACGCCTATTGTGAACGCCACAATCTGGATTTACCAACGCTTGATTTTCACGATTTGCCAGAAATTGATCGCGCAAAACTTGCGCCGGATGAAAATATTTATGACCATCGCCTATCTGCCGCGGTTGCCACGCTGGAACCCGATAATGATTTCATCCTGATTGATTGCCCCGGTTCACACACCCGCCTGTCACAAGTGGCCCACTCTTTAGCGGACACCCTTATCACGCCCTTAAATGACAGCTTTATTGATTTCGACCTGTTGGCGCATATTGATCCCGATACCCACAAAATTCTTGGCCCATCTGTTTATGCTGAAATGGTCTGGAATGCACGACAGTTGCGGGCACAGGCCGGGCTGCCGCCGGTGGACTGGATTGTGGTGCGCAATCGCTTGGCTGCCCAGCGCATGCACAATAAAGAAAAGATGGAAGAATCCATTAACGCTTTATCCAAACGCAGCGGGTTTCGCGCGGCACCCGGTTTTGGCGAACGGGTAATGATCCG
>DOHJ01000106.1:0-4097 GCA_003535335.1 Paracoccaceae bacterium
TCCCACCGGTTGAAAACCTGCAAGTCACTGATGTCAAAGGTGTTACACGTCTTAAGGGGATTTCGTTACAAGTGCGTGCCGGCGAAATTTTAGGCATTGCCGGCGTGTCTGGAAATGGCCAGACCGAGCTGCTGGAAGTTCTGGGCGGTTATATGAGCGCCACGGGATCTATTCGTATTAATGGTGATGAAATTGATTTGACGGGCAAGCATTCGGACGGCCAATCACGCCGTGCGCGTGGCATTGCCCACGTGCCCGAAGACCGCCAGTCCAAAGGTTTGATTATGGATTTTATGGCTTGGGAAGACACAATATTTGGCTATCATAATGATGCAATTTATAACAAAAATGCGCTGATGATGGACAATGCCGCGATCCGGACCGAAACCGAGGCCAAGATGGCCCGTTTTGATGTGCGTCCGCCCAATCCTCGGCTGTCGGCCAAAAATTTTTCGGGCGGAAATCAGCAAAAAATCGTGCTGGCGCGTGAAATTGAACGCAATCCTGATTTGCTGCTGGTGGGTCAGCCCACGCGCGGCGTGGATATTGGTGCGATCGAATTTATTCACCAGCGCATTGTCGAGCTGCGCGATGCAGGCAAGGCGATTTTGCTGGTTTCGGTTGAATTGGAAGAAATCCTGTCGCTGTCGGACCGAATTGTCGTGATGTTTGACGGCCATATTATGGGCGAACGTATGCCCGATGAAACCGACGAAAAAGAGCTGGGTTTATTGATGGCCGGAATGGGCACCAAAGAGGGGGCGGCCTGATGGATAAAATACCAAGATGGGCCGACGTGGTTTTAATTCCGCTGATCAGCCTGACACTGGCGCTTACCGCGTCGGGTCTGGTGGTTCTGGCCATTGGTGAAAACCCGTTTCAGGCGGTTTGGGTGATTATCAAAGGTGCCTTGGGCACGGCCTCGAATATCGGTTATACGCTTTATTACGCCACTAATTACATGTTTACCGGCCTTGCGGTTGCCGTGGCGTTTCATGCGCGGATGTTTAATATTGGAGGCGAGGGTCAGGCTGCGATCAGTGGTGTTGGCGTTGCTGTTGTTTTGCTGGCGTTTGATTGGCCGCACTGGTCTATTGCGCTGCCATTTGCAATTTTGGGCGGCGGTCTGTTTGGGGCGATGTGGGCGGCGATCCCTGCCTATTTACAAGCCAAACGCGACAGTCACATTGTGATTACCACGATCATGTTCAACTATATTGCAGCGGCCGTGATGGGTTTTTTGCTGAACGGTATTTTGAAAAGCCCCGAAACACAAAATGCCGAAACACTGCCATTTTCAGCCGGCACACATTTGCCAACCCTGCATGATATGCTGGCCGTTGTCGGTATTCCGTTTTCCAAACACGCGCCGGCCAACATCAGTCTGTTTCTGGCGCTGCTTTGTGCCTTTTTGGTCTGGTTCCTGCTGTGGCGCACGCGGTTGGGTTATGCCATCCGCGCCTTTGGCCACAGCCCCGGTGCCGCCAAATACGCCGGTATTTCAGCCGTAAAAATCACCATTATTGCCATGATGATTTCCGGCGCATTGGCGGGTATGCTGGCGATTAATGCGGTGATGGGGCAACAAGAACGCCTGATCAAGGAATTTGTCGAAGGTGCCGGTTTTGTCGGCATCGCCGTTGCCCTGATGGGGCGCAATCATCCGATCGGAATTATCATTGCTGCGCTGTTATTTGGCATGCTGGCACAGGGCGGTTTCGAGCTGCTCTGGGATATGCCCAACATCAGCAAAGAAGTGGTTTTGGTTATCCAAGGCATGATTATTTTGTTTACCGGTGCGCTGGATTACATGGTGCGCGGACCGGTTGAGCGACTGTTTGTTCGCGCGCGTGGGGGGGCTGTGTGATGGATATTGCACAATCATTTTTACAGTTCATTGTGACGCTGGATATGACCATTCGTTTATCGGTGGTGTTATTGTTGGCCTGTCTGGCCGGGCTTTATTCGGAACGGGCCGGTATTTTTGATATCGGACTGGAAGGTAAACTGCTGATCTCCGCTTTCTTTTCGGCGGCTGTGTCGTATGAAACCGGCAATGTCTGGCTGGGCGTTTTGGCCGGTATTGCCGCCTCGATGCTGTTTTCATTAATTCATGGCATCACTTCGATCACCTATCGCGGCAACCAGCTGATTGCCGGTGTGGCGCTGAATTTTCTGGCCTCGGGCCTGACCGTTGTTATTGGTCATGCGTGGTTCAAAAAAGGTGGTCAAACGCCGGCCCTGCCAAATGGCGCACGTTTTCATGAAATCACCCTGCCTTTCGCTGAGGCCATGCGAGAGAATGTCCCGTTTCTAGGCACGCTTTACGCTGATGTGATTTCGGGTCACAAGCCGCTGGTTTATATTACCTTTTTACTGGTTCCGCTAACGTGGTGGATCCTGTTTCGCACCCGTTTTGGCCTACGCTTGCGGGCCGTGGGTGAAAATCCGGCCTCGGTTGATACGGCGGGTGTGTCGGTGATTAAATATCGCTATGCGGCCGTGTTTATTGCCGGTGTGCTTTGCGGGTTGGGTGGTGCTTATCTGGCCACGTCGCAAGCTGCGGGGTTCGGGCGTGAAATGTCGGCTGGCCGTGGTTATATTGCGCTGGCTGCGCTGATTTTTGCCAAATGGCGGCCGTGGTATGCCTTGATGGCCTGCCTGCTGTTTGGTCTGCTTGAAGCAATCAGCAATCTTTACCCCAACATTAATGTTTTTGATTTGTTTGAAATCCCCGTACAGTTTACCCAAGCCTTGCCATATATTCTGACTGTGGTAATTTTGGCGGGCTTTGTTGGCAAAGCCGTTCCACCACGGGCCGGTGGTGAACCTTATGTGAAAGAACGTTAATTAATAGATAATACAGCTAAACCCCATTCAGCCCCTTGTGTAAAAGGATCATTCTGGACTAGGAAACGCCATGCAAATCTATCTTCCCATTGCCGAAATTTCGGTAAATGCGTTTTTATTACTGGGCCTTGGTGGTCTGGTCGGGATTTTATCCGGCATGTTTGGCGTGGGCGGCGGGTTTTTAATGACGCCGCTGCTGTTTTTTATCGGCATTCCGCCCGCTGTGGCTGTGGCAACCGAGGCCAACCAGATTGTTGCATCGTCATTTTCCGGCGTTTTGGCGCATTTTAAACGAAAGACGGTAGATTTTAAAATGGGCACAGTGCTGCTGATTGGCGGTCTGGTCGGGGCCTATCTGGGCATCCAGCTGTTTAACCTGCTGCGCAGTATGGGTCAGGTCGATCTGTTGGTTAAGCTGAGTTATGTGGTGTTTTTGGGCATAATCGGATCACTGATGTTTGTCGAAAGCCTGAACGCGATCCGGCGACAAAGACGGACAGGATCGGCCGCCAAGCGCAGAAAACACAATTGGGTTCATGCGCTGCCGTTCAAGATGAAATTTCGCACCTCGGGTTTGTATATTTCCGCCATCCCGCCGTTGATGATCGGGGTTTCCGTTGGTGTTTTGGCCGCAATCATGGGGGTTGGGGGCGGCTTTGTTATGGTGCCGGCGATGATTTATTTGCTGGGCATGCCGACAAAAGTTGTGGTTGGAACCTCGCTATTTCAGATCATTTTTGTAACCGCCTTTACCACCATGATGCACGCCACCACCAATTTTACGGTTGATATTGTGCTGGCGGTTTTGTTGCTGGTTGGCGGGGTGATCGGTGCGCAAATCGGCACCCACATCGGCGTGAAAATGAAGGCCGAGCAGCTGCGGATTTTGCTGGCGCTGCTTGTTTTGGCCGTGTGCGGAAAACTGGCGCTTGATTTGCTGTTGCAACCGGGCGAGCTTTACTCAATCGCCACAAGCGGAGGCCACTAGGTGTTTCGCTTGATTGTCATATTCATGCTGCTGGCCTTGCCCGTGAAAGCCGAGCAAATCGTGGCGGATCTTTCTCAAAGCAAGGTGGGTATTTCGGCCACATTTGATGGATCCGAAATTTTGATTTTTGGTGCCATCAGCCGTTCGGCCCCGATGCCGAATGATGGCCCGATGCAGGTGATTGTTACGGTTTCAGGCCCGTCAGAACCTGTTATGGTGCGGCGTAAAGACAAAAAGTTTGGTATTTGGGTCAATAATG
>DOHJ01000106.1:4477-8818 GCA_003535335.1 Paracoccaceae bacterium
CGACAGACACCTTAAAAAATTCACTGGCCGATTCTGCGGATTTATTATTGAAAGTTTCAATTCCTCGCGCGATTGCTTCGGTTGGTGCCCAGATTTCCTCGGGAAATGCGCCGCAATTCACTAAAGCATTGATGCGGATCCGAACCGATAACGGGCTTTATAATGTGCGTGAAGGTGCGGTTGAATTTATGTCCGACACGCTGTTTCGCACTTCAGTTGATTTGCCATCTAACCTGACGGCCGGTGAATATACCGCCCGAATTTTAATCACCCGTAACAAGGCCGTAGTCGATGTGTTCGAAACCAAACTGGACGTGCACAAAGTCGGGATTCAACGCTGGCTTTACAATCTGGCCCATGAGAATGCGGTTTATTACGGGCTGATGTCACTATTTATTGCCATTGCCGCCGGTTGGAGCGCCTCTGCGGTGTTTAGCTATTTCAAATCTTAAGACCGGCGCATGTAGCGGCGGAAATCCGACAGCTTGAAAGCGCCGGTTATTTGGCCCGCGGCAAAATAGCTGACCATGCCCAAACCAACCAGCAAGGTTAGCGCCAGATAGCGCCATGCGCCAGCGCCAAACATCGGGTTTAGCAACAGCTGCGCCGCAAGCAGCACCGCACCCATCACGATCGACGCTATCAAAATGCGCCAGATGCGATGTTTGAAACGTGTGTCAAACCGGGCCGAAGCCCCCATCCGCCGCGAGCCAAGCCAAAGCAAAACCACCATGCCCCAACTGGCAACAGTCGCACCGATTGCGGCGGCCAGATAACCGATGACGGGGGCAAGACCGATGGCAAGAGCGGCATTTATAATCATGGCCACCAGCGCGTAGTAAAACGGGGTTTTGGTGTCGGCGCGGGCAAAAAACAGGGGCTGGTAAATTTTTTGCAGCACAAAAGCAGGCAGGCCAAGGCCATAAATTTGCACCGCAGCGGCTGTGGCGGCTGTGTCATCGGGGCCAAATTTTCCACGCTGAAACAGCACTTCGACCAATGGCAGCGGGATCACCACCAGCGCTATCGCGGCCGGAATGGTCAAGGCCAGCGAAATCTCACCGGCACGCGAAAACGCATCTTGGCCACCGGTTTCATCACCCGCCTGCAAACGGCGTGACAATTCGGGCAACAGCACAATGCCGATGGCAATGCCAACCACGCCCAGCGGCAGTTGATACAACCGGTCCGCATTATAAAGCCAGGCAACCGCGCTATCAAACTGGCTGGCCACCTGACGACCGACCAACAGATTAACCTGAACCACACCGCCGGCCAAAGCGGCCGGGGCGGCAATCATGGCGAGGCGTTTTAGGTCAGGTGTAAACACCGGAAGGCGCGGGATCAGCGTAAAACCGGCACGTTTGGCCGCAACCCAGACCAGCGCCAGTTGGGCCACCCCCGCGATTGGCACCATCCATGACAGCAACAGGCCAATATCGGCTTGCAACAGCCAGCCAAACACCAAACCGGTGATGAAAATCAGGTTTAACAAAACCGGTGCCGCCGCAGCTGCGGTAAAGCGGTGCAAGGAATTCAGCACGCCCGACAGCAATGCGGCCAGTGAAATAAACAGGATATAGGGAAAGGCAATGCGCCCGTAAGTGACGGAAAGATCAAAGCGGGTATCGCCAACAAAGCCGCTGGCCATCGCCCAAACCAGCCACGGCATAAAAACCATCGCGGCAACTGTCAGGATTATCAGGATTGTCGCCAGTCCGCTAAACGCATCGCGGGCAAAACCGTGCGGATCATCCCCGGCTTGCAGTTTTTTGGAAAACATTGGCACAAAGGCCATGTTAAAGGCACCTTCGGCAAAAAACCGACGAAACATGTTTGGCAGCGAAAACGCCACGATAAAGGCCTGCGCCGCCGGACCTGTGCCCAGAAATGCGGCAATCATTACATCACGGGCAAAACCCAGAATGCGGCTCATCAAAGTCCAGAAACCCACGGTCATAAAGCCGCCGAGCATGCGGTTTTTGCCACTCATTGCTCGCGTGATCTTTTTGTGCCGGCCGCAATTGCTGCAAGCAGACGTTTTTTCAAGTTTTCCTGCCTGCCTTCTTCGTAAAATTTCAGGCCAAACATGTCTTTGACGTAAAACGTATCCACAACCTGTTCGCCATAAGTCGCGATAACAGCGCTGACAATGTAGACATTGGCATCAGCCAAGGTGCGGGTCAGATCAAACAACAGGCCGGCCCGATCACGGGTGTCGACCTCGATGATGGTATGAAGTTCGCTGCCCTCGTTATCAAAGGTGATGGTGGTCGGAACCTTGAAAGCACGTTCGCGTTTTTTGATTTTGTCGCGCGATTGCAGCGCTTCGCGGGCAATCACCTCGCCTTTCAGGATTTTCTTGATCATGGTTTTTAAACGGTTCAGACGCGGCCCTTCATAAGGTGATCCGTTGTCGTCCTGAATCCAGAAAACCGAGGTGGCATGACCATCTTTGGTGGTATAGGTATTGGCATCCACCACATTTGCCCCCACCAGCGCCAAAGCACCGGCAAGCCGCGAGAAAATGCCGGGGTGATCGGCCATGGCAAAGCAGGTGCGGGTTGCATCACGTTCTTCTGACGGGGTCAAAGCAATGCCAATTTCGTCGTCAGGCAGATCTTTTAGCAAATTGGCAAAAATCACATGGGCCGGGGTGCGGATGCCCTGCCAATAGGGGCTGTAGTGACGCGATGTTTCGGTTTTCAGATCGCTTTTGCTCCAGTCGGGCAAGGCGTCGCGCAAGGCTTTTTTGGCCACGGATTCGCGGGCGGTCTGGTTAAATGCCTCAACACCGTTTTCCAGAACCTGCCGCGTGTCGGCATAAAGATTGCGCAGCAACGAGGCCTTCCAGTTGTTCCACGTATCGGGGCCAACCCCGCGAATGTCGCAAATTGTCAAAACAGTTAGCAAATTCAGCCGCTCTACCGATTTCACCGCCTTGGCAAAGCCGCGAATAGTGCGCGGATCGGTGATATCGCGCTTTTGGGCCACATCGGACATTAGCAGGTGATTGCGCACCAGCCATTTTACCATCTTGCTTTCCGCCGGCTTCAAGCCCAGCCGCGGGGCAACCTTGCGGCTGATTTTTGCCCCTAAAATTGAATGGTCTTCGTCTTGCCCCTTACCGATATCATGCAAGAGCAGGGCGACATAAAGCACTTTTCGATTAATGCCGTCTTTCAAAATTCCGGATGCAAGCGGCAGCTCTTGCACAAGTTCCCTGCGCTCGATCTGGGCCAAGCTGGAAATGCACTGGATCGTGTGTTCGTCCACCGTATAATGGTGATACATGTTGAATTGCATCATCGCCACGATGGGTTCGAATTCCGGGATAAACGCGGCCAGAACGCCCAGCTCATTCATCCGGCGCAAGGCACGTTCGGGATTGCCATGCTTTAGCAACAGATCAAGGAAAATGCGTTTGGCTTCTTTGTTATTACGCATATCATCATCAATCAGATGCAGGTTTGCAACCACAAGGCGCATGGCGTCCGGATGGATCAGAACACCGGTGCGCAAGGCTTCCTCAAACAATCGAAGGATATTCAGCTTGTCTTGCAGAAATGCCTTTTCGCTGGCAATGTTCAGCCGGTTCTGCACGATTAGATAACCCGATTTCGCCTTTTTGCTGCGGCGAAAAAACCGTAGCAAACGGGGTTCTTTTTTAACGTGGCTGGCCTCGAGTGCGGTCAGGAAAATGCGGGTCAATTCGCCAACATGGGTGGCATGTCGGAAATAATCCTGCATAAAATATTCCACATCCCGCCGTCCGCGGTGGGTTTTATAACCCATGCGTGACGCTACTTCGACCTGTAAGTCAAAGGTTAATTTCTCGGTCGCGCGGCCGGAAATCAGGTGCAAATGACACCGCGTTGCCCATAAAAAATCCTCGGCCCGCACAAAACTGTCATATTCATCCTGACTGAACAGCCCCAGCGCAACCAGTTCTGCTGCATCATTTACCTGATGAATGTATTTTGCAATCCAGAACAAAGATTGCAAATCGCGCAATCCTCCTTTGCCCTCTTTTACGTTGGGCTCAACCATATAGCGCTGACTGCCCTGTTTTTTGTGACGCTGCTCGCGCTCGGCCAGTTTTGCCTCGATAAATTCGGCTGCGCTACCGAGAAACAAATCATGCCACAAGGTTTGCTTTAACTCTTCGGCCAGCCGTTCATCCCCGGCCAAAAACCGTTCCTCAAGCAAGGCGGTCCGGATGGTGAAATCTTCTTTGCCCAAACGAACGCAATCTTTAATGGTCCGCGATGCATGGCCGACCTTAAGGCGCAGATCCCACAGAATATACAGCATGGATTCAATCACGCTTTCGGCCCATGC
>DOHJ01000106.1:9221-9942 GCA_003535335.1 Paracoccaceae bacterium
GACCCCCCGACAGCCAACACAGCCAAACGTTCGGCATCGGTGGCGTTGGATAATCTATGCAACTTTTTGGTAGCCACCTTAAAGGCGGTTTCAACGATGCAATCGGCCAGATAAGCATAGGATCGCGTTACACGGCTTGCGGCAAATGGATTTTGCTCAAAGGCTTTGGCGATGGTTTCGTTTCCGGCCTTGCGGGCCTGTAGTAAATAGCGAACAGTTGCAGCACGAATTTGGCGCCCGTCTTTGGCTGCAAAAAAGGCCGCGTCCAGTTCTTCCCAGGTTTTTTCAGCGTCAAATATATCAACCGCCGGACAAATCAGGTTGTCCGGCGCAAAAAGTGGATTATGCAAATTCATCAGTCCTGTTTAAAAACCGGCACCACCAAAGCTGCGGGGTGCAGGATCAATGATTACAGGTTGTCTGTTGCGGATTTCTGCAATGGCCAGACCGCGCTGGTTGCTGCCATCCGGAAATAGGCGAAAGATACCGCTGGCACCGACAAAACCCGAGCCTTGGGTAAGAGCTGCGGTGGTCAAAGCGTTTGATTTACCGGATTTTACCAATGCGCCGATTGCGGCAATCCCGTCATAGGCGATGCTTGCGATCGGCATTGGGGGTTTGCCAAACGCAGCATTATAACGGGCGTTGAATTTGGTAGTCATCGTTGGGTGCGGCATGGCGTACCAGCCGCCCTGAACGCCAGGCAAAGCCAAGGTTGCTG
>DOHJ01000106.1:10359-14802 GCA_003535335.1 Paracoccaceae bacterium
GTGTCCGAGGTAAAGAACACGGCTTGGGCACCGGAACTGCGGATTGCGCTGGCAATACCTGGCACGGCGGCTGTTATGCCTTGTTGCGAAAACGCGTAGGATGCAACGCCGGCTGCGGTTGAGCCGTTTCTGGAAATAGCTTGCAAAACGGCCGCTTTTCCGGCTTGGCCCGCCGGTGTTTGGGCATGAATAACCATAAGTTTGCTACGGCCCTGCTTTCTCGCAAACCCGACCAGCCGGTTGGCTGTGTTTTGGAAAGTGTGGCCAAGTACAAAAACATTTCCACCGGCAATGGCGGTGTTGTTCGAAAATGCCAAGACGTTGATATTGCGACCGGAAACGGCCACGCCAGCGGCATTGGCTGCTTCGGCGTATAGCGGACCAATGATAATTTTGGCTCCGTCATTGACGGCCTGAACCGCAACATTGGCGGCCTGCGAAGCATTGCCAGCGGTGTTATAAACCCGCAGATCAATTTTCACGCCTTTCAAATCGGCAATCGCAAGGCGCGCCGCATTCTCAAGGTTTTTAGCAAGCAGGTTGTCACTGGATTTGGCAGAGCCGCCGGGGATTAACAATGCGACAGGAACCGGATTTTTTGTGTTGATCGAAGGGCCGTTGCCGCCACCGGTTGAAATGATCGGCTCACAGGCGGCAAGCCACAGGATTGCCAACAGGGCAGCCATCCGGCCGGTAATAGTTCTGGATTTACTCAATAATGAAAACATAGGTTGATCCCCGCTCCCTTGCGCGTAATGATTCAATGGTGAAACAAACCTAAGGGTTTGTGCCAAAATAGTAAACGCTTATGGAAGGTCGGAATTTGACGAATTATGAAAAGAAGCAACTGATTGCCGGTTTGTATTTTGTTGCAACGCCGATCGGGGCGGCCCGCGACATCACTTTGCGGGGGCTGGATATACTGGCATCCGCCGATGTAATCGCCGCAGAAGATACCCGAACCTTGCGCCGGTTGATGGATATTCACGGCATTCCTTTGGCGGACCGGATGTTAATTCCGTATCATGATCATAACGGCGATAAGGTGCGCCCGCGCCTTCTACGCTTGCTAAATGAGGGTAAATCAGTGGCTTATGCGTCCGAAGCTGGAACGCCGCTGGTGGCGGATCCCGGGTTTGGCTTGAGCAAGGCGGTGATTGATGCGGGGTTGTTGGTGATTGGTGCACCGGGTCCATCCGCAGTGATTGCGGCGCTGACGGTTTCGGGTTTGCCAACCGATAGGTTTTTCTTTGCCGGCTTTGCGCCAAATGCAACCGGAGCGCGCAAAAGATTCTTCGAGGAATTCTCTGAGGTGCCAGGAACGCTGGTTTTTTACGAATCACCCAAACGGATTCAAGGAATGTTAAGGGATTTGGTGCAAACATTGGGTGGACAAAGGCAGGCAGCGGTTTGCCGGGAGTTGACAAAACGGTTTGAAGAAGTGTCGCGCGCAACGTTGGATGAATTGGCGGCAGCATTTTCAGAGCGTTCTGTGAAAGGTGAAATTGTTGTGCTGGTGGATCGGGCCCATGGTGAAACTGTTTCAGATCAATCAATGGAGGACGCTTTGCGTGATGCACTGAAAACCATGCGGATTAAGGATGCGGCAACGGCCGTTGCCCAAGCGCTTGGGATACAACGTCGCAAAGTTTATCAGGCGGCGCTGGCAATGCAGACTGATAATGCAAAAGGAAAATAAATGACAGGTTTGGTTTCATATCATGCTGGTTTGGCGGCCGAAGGATCGGTTGAACGCCATTATGCAGACACGGGTCATGGTATTGCCCGCCGTCGCTGGCACGGATCGGGCGGTGAAATTGATCTGATTGCACGTGATGGCGATGCATTGGTCTTTATTGAAGTAAAGAAAAGTCGGAGTTTTGCCCGAGCAGCCGAGCGGGTGTCACACCGGCAAATGCAGCGAATTTATGCCTCGGCTTCTGAGTTTTTAGCGGGCGAACCTAATGGACAGGATACGGATGTGCGCTTTGATGTGGCCTTGGTGAATGCGGTGGGTCAAATAAAGGTGATTGAAAACGCATTTGAATATTGTTGATCTCTGACCATTGATCCCGATGCCTGCCTGCGCCATGTTGTAGGGAGCAGGTAAAAGGGATAATGGCCATGGCTTTAAGAATAGCAATCCAGATGGATCCGATTGGGTCGATAGATATTGACGGGGACAGCAGTTTTCGCATTGCCGAAGAGGCCCAAGCGCGTGGGCATCAGCTATTTTACTACACGCCTGATAAAATATCGTATCGCGAAGGCCGCGTAATGGCGCGAGGCTGGCCATTGACCGTACGGCGCGAAAAAGGCAACCATTTCACCTTGGGAGATACGCAGGATATAGATTTGGCGAGCTGCGATGTGGTCTGGTTGCGACAAGATCCGCCCTTTGACATGGGCTATATTACCACTACTCATTTACTGGATATGATCCAGCCCGAAACATTGGTGGTGAATGATCCGTTCTGGGTGCGCAATTACCCTGAAAAACTTCTGGTGCTGCAATTCCCCGACCTGACGCCGCCCACCATGATTGCTCGTGATCTGGAAACGATCAAGGAATTCAAGGAAAAGCATGGCGATATCATCCTGAAGCCGCTTTATGGTAACGGCGGAGCGGGAGTTTTCCGTTTGGAAAAAAACGACCGTAATTTAACCTCGTTGCATGAATTGTTTATGGGGATTAACCGTGAGCCGTTGATTGCGCAAAAATTTCTGCCGGATGTTTCAAATGGCGATAAACGCATTATTCTGGTGGATGGCCTGGCTGTGGGGGCGATCAATCGGGTTCCTGCACCCGGTGAAACCAGATCAAACATGCATGTTGGCGGGCGGCCCGAAAAAATTGGCCTAACACAGCGGGATCATGAAATTTGTGCGGCTATCGGCCCGTTATTGCGTGAAAAGGGCCAGATTTTTGTCGGCATTGATGTGATCGGCGATTATCTGACCGAAATCAACCTGACCTCGCCTACTGGAATTTTGGAGCTTGAGCACTTTGACGGCACCAATATTGCTGAAAAAATCTGGCAAGCCATAGAGGCGCGAAGGGCGGGGTAGATGAGTTTTCGCCAAAAACTGCTGAATTTTGCATGCCGCCAAATCGGTCGTCGCCAGCTGCTGCGGACCACCGAGCCTGAAAAGGGACGGCGCAGTTTTGCGCGACTTGCCCGCTATATGTTTCGCACCCCGCCATATTCGCTTTACTTGCCGACTAAATTAAAGGCGCAAAACCTGACGGTTCCGGCGCTTTGGATCAGTTCGGGCCAAGTCAGTCGCCGCAGGTTGGTTTTTTATATTCATGGCGGTGGTTTTATCGTGGGCAGCCCGTGGACACACAAAAGAATGCTGGCCAGCCTATCGCGATTAACCGGCATCAGGGTTTGCGCACCACAATACCGGCTATCGCCAGAGCATCAATATCCCGACGCCTTGAATGATGTGCGAGCGGCTTATCAGGTATTGCTGGATCGTGGGTTTGCGCCCGATCAAATCATACTTGGCGGCGATAGCGCAGGCGGAAATCTGGTATTTTCATTGCTCGCCGACCTGTGTGCACAAGGTTTGGCACCGCGGGCTGTTTTCGCCTTTTCGCCTTGGACTGATTTATCTTTAACCGGCAAATCCCTAGAGGAAAATGCCAATCTGGATGTTTTGCTGCCGGCGGAGCGGATAGAAGAATTGCGTGATATGTATTTGGGAAATGCTGATCCGAAAGATGTAAATGTTTCGCCCTTGTTTGCCAAATACCCTGATTGCCCACCGGTATTCTTGCAAGCATCCGCAACGGAAATTTTGCGCGATGATACGTTACGTCTGGCGGAAAATTTAAACAGCCAAGGCGCAAAGGTGAGCTGCGAAATCTGGCAGGATTTACCCCACGTCTGGCAAGTTTTTGACGGCTGGTTGCCCGAATCCAGAAAAGCAATGAAATCGGCAGCGCGGTTTATTTCACACAGCTTTACCCTTTAGTGGCAATCCTAAAACTGACGGCCTCGGCCACATGGGATTTCAGCACGTGTTCTGATCCGTCCAGATCGGCAATTGTGCGCGCCACCCGCAACACTCTGTGATACCCGCGTGCCGATAGACCAAATCGTTCGGCCACTTTTAGCAGCAATTCACGGCCCGCTGTGTCAGGAGTGGCAAATTTGGCCAAAATATCGCCCTCGGCATCGGCGTTCACCCAAACATCGCCATATTCACTAAATCTCGCATCCTGAACTGCGCGGGCGGCGCTGACACGGGCGGAAATTCCGGCAGAGTTTTCACCGCTTTCAGGCAAATCCAGATCAGAATAGGCAACGGATGGCACTTCGATGCGCAAATCGAACCGGTCCATCAAAGGGGCAGAAATCCGGCCCAGATAATCCTCGCTGCATTGTGGCCCTCGGGTGCAATCCTCAAGATTGCCACAACGGCACGGGTTGGCGG
>DOHJ01000104.1 GCA_003535335.1 Paracoccaceae bacterium
GCGCTACTCTCTAGGTTGGAACGCCAGTTTCACCCGCAGTGTTTTCGCTATCTCCCTAAAAACGCGGTTAAACAGGCCTTAAACCCCTGTTTTTCAAGGCTTTCACGTCTTGATCTATCTTTGATCCCGCACCGGCAACAAGCCTCGTCACCCGCCAAAACGGCCCGTTTACGGCCTTACTTCATGACAAGCCACTTTCACTGTCCACCCGGGACAACCGCCCCACAAAGCCCTTATTTTAAGGCCTCAAACTCAGATAGGCGCAGAACTGCTCGGAACTGCTCACTACTCCTAATAACTCTGTCATTCAACATTCAGGATCTCGTTTTCCGGTGAACATGCGTATGAAATTGCTGTGCCGGCGCGTTTTGGGGGCGCGTTGTTTGAGTGGCTGGTGAAAAATGCAGAGCAGATGAATGGCGGGGCTTATGGCCTTGAATCGCTTAATGTTTTACGCATCGAGAAGGGTTTTCTTACCCATGCGGAAATCAACGGGCGCGCGACGGCGTTTGATCTGGGATTAGCGGGAATGGTGTCGGCTAAAAAGGATTGCATCGGCAAGATTGCATCAACCCGGGCCGGATTGAGCGGGCCAATGCGCGAACAGCTGGTCGGTCTGAAACCGGCTGCTGCTGCCAAGATCATCACGGCCGGTGCGCATTTGTTTGCAGCGGATGCTGATGCTGTTTCGGATAATGATCAGGGCTTTGTCAGCAGCGTTTGTTTTTCGCCTACTTTGAAACAAACGCTGGCCTTGGCGCTGTTGCGAAACGGGCGGGCACGTCATGGTGAAGTAATTCGTATGGTGGATCACATGCGACAGGTCGAGACATTATGCGAGGTTTGTGACCCGGTGTTTTTTGATCCACAAGGAGGGCGTGCGCGTGGTTGAATTATTGGCAAGACCTGCATTCGACGGGGTGTTTGCGCCAGAGATTGAAGGCTGTGAATTGCATGTGGTGGAACATGTTCCGTTAAGTTTGATTATGCCATTTCGGGGCAAGGAAAATCCGCTGGGCGAGGTTTTGAAAAAGGCGCATGCGATCAGCTATCCGGCCAATGGGCGCAGCACGGCCAAGGCGGGTGTTCGCTGTGTCTGGTTTGGTCTGGATCAGGTCATGCTGATTGGGGCTAGACCCGATAAATCCTTAAAAAAATACGCGGCGGTTGTTGATCAATCCGACAGCTGGGCTGTGGTGCGATTGCAAGGCGTTTTGGCAAAAGATGTGTTGGCCCGTCTGACGCCGCTGGATCTGCGCAGTACGGTTTTTAAACGCGGGCACACGGCGCGGAGTATGCTGGGGCATATGAATATTTCGATCACGCGGGTTGGGCCGAATAATTTTGAAATTATGGCATTTGCCTCGATGGCAAAGACGCTGGTGCATGAACTTGCGGCGGCGATGAAGTCGGTTGGGGTGCAAAGATAGATTTTATGCGCGCCGCGCGGGGATATTTATGGAACAATAATGGTGATAGGATCGCGCTTTCTTGATTCGGAAAGTTTAATATGAGTCTGCCGCCCGGTTTTTTGGATGAATTGCGCACCCGCACCAGCCTTAGTCAGGTGGTGGGGCGAAAAGTGACGTGGGACACGCGAAAATCCAATCAGGGCAAGGGCGATATGTGGGCGCCATGTCCATTCCATCAGGAAAAAACCGCCAGTTTTCACGTAGATGATCGCAAGGGGTTTTATTACTGCTTTGGCTGTCACGCCAAGGGCGACGCGATTTCGTTTGTACGTGAAACCGAGAATGTCGGGTTTATGGAGGCGGTTGAAATAATCGCCCGCGAGGCCGGAATGCCGGTGCCGAAACGTGATCCGGCCGCACAAGTGAAAGCGGACAAGCGCACGCAGCTGGCCGAGGTGATGGAGCAGGCGGTGCAGTATTTCCGCTTGCAGTTGAAAACCGCAAATGCGGCGGTGGCGCGGGAATATTTAGCCGGGCGGGGTTTAAGTGAAACGGTGCAGGATCGCTGGGAGATCGGCTTTGCGCCCGATGCGCGCCAAGGCGTATTTGCGCATTTAACCGGCAAGGGCGTGGCTGCGGATTTGGTCATTGATGCCGGATTGGCGGCGCGCCCTGATGACGGGCGTGATCCTTATGATCGTTTCAGGGGCCGGATTATTTTCCCCATTCGTGATGCACGCGGACGCGCGATTGCGCTGGGTGGTCGGGCGATGGAGCCCAACGCGCGGGCGAAATACCTGAATTCGCCAGAAACCGAGCTGTTTGACAAGGGTCGCAGCCTTTATAATCTTGGTCCTGCGCGCCAAGCTGCCGGAAAAGGTGCGCCGCTGGTTGTGGCCGAGGGCTACATGGATGTGATCGCGCTGAGTGAGGCCGGATTTGAGGCCTGTGTTGCGCCGCTTGGCACTGCGATTACCGAAAGCCAGTTGCAAATGATGTGGCGGGTTTCAAGCGAGCCGGTGATTGCGCTGGATGGCGACACTGCCGGGCTGCGCGCGGCCATGCGCCTGATTGATCTGGCCTTGCCGCTGCTGGAGGCGGGCCAGTCGTTGCGATTTGCGCTGATGCCCGAGGGGCTGGACCCGGATGATTTGTTAAAGATGCAGGGCAAAGCAGCGATGCAGCGTCTGGTTGACGGGGCGGTGCCGATGGTTGATTTGCTGTGGAGGCGTGAAGCCGAAGCGGGTAATTTTGACAGCCCCGAGCGTAAGGCCGCGTTAGATAAAAACCTGCGCGCGGCGATTTCAAAAATCAAGGATGGCTCTATTCGTCAACATTACGGCGAAGCGATCAAGCAGATGCGCTGGGAATTATTTTCACCCAAACGTGATGCCCCGGGCAAAGGCAACTGGAAGAAAAAACCGGCAGCTGTGCAGCCCAGCACAAAATCATCATTACTGGTGAATGCGGGGGCAGGGGTTGAGGACCATTTGCGCGAAGCGGTGATTTTGGCCACTTTGGTTTTGAACCCGCAGGTGTTGGAGCAATTTGAAAGCCAGCTGGAGCGGCTGGATTTCAGCACATTCGAGCATCGGATGCTGCGCGATTGTTTGCTGCGGTTCGGGGCGGTGGATGATTTGCGCAACCAGATGGAAACTGTGGCCGGTGCCGAGTTGGCCTCGGTGCTGGCCCCGCGTCATGTGCAGATTTCGCCGGCCGTTCGAAATCCGGGAGATGCAAAAATAGCTGCGATGTGTGTGGCCGAGGAATTGGCCAAGCTGGCGGCCAAACGCGGGGCTTTGCGTGAAATTCAGGAGGCTGTCGAGGATATTACAGGCATGGTCGACGAGGGGCTGACCTGGCGTTTAAAACAGGCATCAGATGCCAGTGATCAGGCGGTCCGCAGTCAGGGTCAGGATGCGGCTGTGTTTGACACGGCCCCGAATGGTGCGCAGCTGGATCGGGGTGAACGTGACGCTTTTGCCCGTTTAATGGATCAAATTGGCAAAAAAAGTGACCAACAAAGCGAAAAGTGAACGCTTTGGTGAGGAACAGGTAAAGAAATCAAGGTAAACGTATTGCGAATCAGTGATTCGATGTGTTGATTCGTGACAAGTGCGCGAATCGCTAAATACGAATCACCCTAGTTCCCGAAAGGACCGTGTAGATGGCTGCTAAAGACACCGACAATAAAGAAGAGATTGCCGAAACGGGCCAAGCCGCCGTCAAAAAGATGATCGCCGACGGGCGTGAACAGGGTTACGTCACCTACGGGCAGTTGAACAAGGTTCTGCCGCCTGAGCAGGTGACCAGCGAACAAATCGAAGACGTGATGTCGATGCTGTCGGAAATGGGCATCAATATTATCGAAGACGAGGAAGAGGAAAAAGCCTCGACCGAAGTGACGACCAGCAGTGGCACGCGTGATGTGACGCTTACGGTGACTGGCGGTGAAAAACTGGACCGCACCGATGATCCGGTGCGGATGTATCTGCGCGAAATGGGCTCGGTTGAATTACTGAGCCGCGAGGGCGAGATTGCGATTGCCAAACGCATCGAGGCCGGACGCAATACGATGATTTTGGGGCTGTGTGAAAGCCCGCTGACCTTTAACGCCATCACGATCTGGCGCGACGAGCTGTTAAGCGAAGACATTTTGCTGCGCGATGTGATTGATCTGGAAACCACATTTGGCAACACAATGGAGGAGGAAAACGAGCAAGCCCCCGTTGTTGCCCCGGTTGTGTCTGGTGCGCCCGTGGTCGATAAAGCCGAAGAAAAACCCGAGCTGGATGCGGATGGCAATCCGATTATTGATGATGATGACGATGATGACGAAGAGGAACAGGCCAACCTGTCGCTGGCTGCGATGGAGGCCGCGTTAAAGCCGAAAGTTTTGGAAACGCTGGAGCTGATTGCGCGCGATTATACCAAACTGGCCGAAATGCAGGACACGAGAATTTCCGCGACTTTGAACGAGGACGCCAGTTTTTCGAAAAAAGAAGAAAAGAAATACCAGAAATTGCGCACTGAAATTGTAGTGCTGGTCAATGAGCTGCACTTGCATAACAACCGGATCGAGGCGCTGATTGACCAGATTTATGGTGTGAACAGCCGGATTAAATCAATCGATAGTCGTATGGTTAAGCTGGCCGATCTGGCCCGGATCAACCGGCGCGAATTTGTCGAAGCGTATCGTGATCACGAGCTGGACCCGATGTGGCTGGAGCGGATGAGTGAAAAAACCGGCCGTGGCTGGCAGGTTATGCTGGAAAAATCCACCGGGAAGATCGAGGAATTACGGGCCGAAATGGCGCAAGTCGGCCAATATATCGGTCTGGATATCCCTGAATTTCGCCGCATTGTGCAGCAGGTTCAAAAGGGTGAAAAAGAAGCCCGACAAGCCAAAAAAGAAATGGTCGAAGCCAATTTGCGTCTGGTTATTTCGATTGCCAAAAAATACACCAACCGAGGTCTGCAATTTCTTGATCTCATTCAGGAAGGTAACATTGGCCTGATGAAAGCCGTGGATAAATTTGAATATCGCCGCGGTTATAAATTCAGCACTTATGCCACATGGTGGATCCGTCAGGCGATCACCCGCAGCATCGCCGATCAGGCCCGCACCATTCGTATTCCGGTGCATATGATTGAAACCATTAACAAACTGGTGCGCACCGGTCGTCAGATGCTGCACGAAATCGGCCGCGAGGCCACACCCGAGGAATTGGCCGAGAAGCTGCAAATGCCGCTGGATAAAGTGCGCAAGGTGATGAAAATCGCCAAGGAGCCGATCAGCCTTGAAACCCCGATTGGTGACGAGGAAGACAGCCAGCTGGGTGATTTCATCGAGGATAAAAACGCGATTCTGCCGCTGGACAGCGCGATTCAGGAAAACCTGAAGGAAACCACAACGCGGGTGCTGTCATCGCTGACACCGCGCGAAGAACGGGTTTTGCGGATGCGGTTTGGCATTGGGATGAACACGGATCACACGTTGGAAGAGGTGGGACAGCAATTTAGCGTGACGCGCGAGCGGATCAGACAGATCGAGGCCAAGGCGTTGCGCAAGTTGAAGCATCCATCGCGGTCGCGCAAGTTACGCTCATTTCTGGATCAATAAGTGTTGGAAATCTCAGCCGGCTCTATTTCACCGCAAAGCATTGCTGGCTGGGTTTTAATCTATGCCTTGGTGTTATTTATCATCGGTTATTTGTCGATGTATCTGGATAAGCGCCGGGCGGTTTGTAACCAGTGGCGGATTTCAGAATCTACCTTGTTGTTATGGGCATTTCTTGGCGGTGCTTTTGGTGCAAAACTGGCTCAAAAACTATTTAGGCATAAAACGCGAAAAGAACCATTCAGGACAGCGCTGAACTTTTTTGCAGTTTGGAATGTTTTATTGTTCGGCCTGTTATTTTTTGTTTTGCCGACCCAGACTGTTATGCTTGAAAAGGCTTTCAATAGTGTTTTCCAAGACGGCCCCAATCAGCAACGCCCTAAACAGGTAAAAGTCAATCGTGGTTTGTGATTGATTGGTCGTAATTCTTACGGGTTTGCTGATTTGTCAGAAATATTTTGGTGCTAAAATGAAAGCGCCCACCCCCAAGGAAACGCGCGAACAGGACAGGGGGCAGGCTGTGTCACTGCTAGCATTGTCTGTTTTTTAGAGAATTGATCCAAATCAAAAAATCACAGCTATTTTTTGGTAATGCAGCAATAATCTGCGACTTATTGTCATAATTTGTATGTTATTCTGAAATTTGAATTCAAATTGATATATGTCAAGGATGGCAGGAGGAATCGAGTTTAAACGATTATCCAAGGGCCAGTGCGCCCATTAAATGCGCATTGGTATGTAAATGCTCAAAATATCAGCCAAGGGGCCGCTTTGCCTTTAGCCATCGGATCAGATCAAGCCCCGGATAAGAGGGCTAGAACGAAGACTAGAGGGTAAAAATGAAAAAAATCACGACACTCATGGGAACAGCGATGTTATGCGCATTTCTACCCGGCCAAGTGGTCGCCGAAGCTCATATGGGCGGCCAAAATATGACGTCCGCGCAAAAAATGGCGGCCCAAAAGGCTAAAAAGCGTCAGATGATGATGCAAATGATGAAAAAGATGAAAGCAGCCGAGGCCGCGCGCATTCCAGCCACAAGGGCGATTTATGATCCTGCCGGTGGTGAAATGGGCCGTAACCTGCAACGGTTTAACCAGCCATACTGCCTGAACTGGCGCGGCGGGCCAAAGGGAACGTTGTTGCCGGCGGATATGAAGGCGCCGGATGTTCCGCCAATGCCCGGTATGCACGGCATCATTGGTGCCGGTTATAATAGTGCGTGTGGTGGCAGCCATGCGTTGCTGGCCTTTAGCAACAAAGGCAAGGGTGCGTTTGTACGCGGTATGCTGTATCTTGAAAATAACGGCGGCTATTCGACGCCGCTTGCCGGTCCCGATATTGCCAATGACAATGATCGTCTGGCCTACAGCATCGGTGCCGGTGTGTTTCGGCCCGATGGCTCGTTTCTGAGCTTTGATATCCGCAGCATGCGCCGCAATGAGGTGCGCTATCCGGGTTTGCCAGCGCCGCTGCCAAGGCGCATTTCAACCAGTAATCTGGATGTTTTGCGCTATGATCTAAAAGGGAAATACGTGCTTGATGGCGGTATGATCCGGCAGGTCCGTTTTAGCGCCAATAGTACTGAAATTGATAAAATAAATGATAATCACACCTACGGGGCCGGTTTGCCGTTCCCTGTCGAGGTCCGTGTTAATCGCAAGGTAACCAATGTAAATCTGGATCTGGATGGCGGCCACGGGGCCTTTAAATGGACAATCGGGGCTGGCTTTACCTCGGATAACCGCGATGCGGGCCGGTTTGCCCGACCTGGTCCGGTCTGGATGCAAAATTCGCCCAATTTTGCCGATGCAACGGTTGAAACCAAATCGTTAAAAGCCAGCGGCGTTTGGGCGCTGGACCAAAACCGTCGCATAAAAGGTGCCATTCAGGTCGATTTTGTCGATGCGGATCTGGGCCGGATGATGACGCCGGTTGCGGGCGTGACACCGGCGATGATGTTTAACGCAACTTACGGGCCGGGTTCGGCCGTTGCCTCCAGTAGCGAAACCAATCTGAATGCCTCGTTGCGTTTTGAAAAAGATTTTGCCAGCCAAAAAGGCCGCTTTTTTGCCGGTTTGTCGCGTACAGTGCGCACTGCCAATCCGCGCGAGCGTTATTTTGTGCTGACCCATCCGATGGCGGCAGCATCGTGGGTAGGCAATCCGAATCTTGCGCCTGAAAAACACCACATGCTTGAGGTCGGTGCGGGCTGGAAAGGCGGGCCTTGGGAATTGGCCGGTCGTGCCTACGTCGATCATGTCGAGGATTTCATTTTGTGGGATCGCATCCGGCCGGGCAACGCTTTTGCCGGACGTAATATTTTCCGCAATGTTGATGCGCTGATCACCGGGGTCGAGGCCACGGCGAAATACAAATTCGGCGGTGGGTTCTGGGCCGGTGCCGATATCTGGCTGACCCGTGGTCAAAACACCACGGATAACCGCGCCATCGGGCAAATCCCGCCAGCCGAGGCGGCTTTGCGTCTGGGTTGGGCCAATCAGAAGTTCTCGATTGAAACCCGCCTGCGTCTGGTTGCCGAACAAACCCGCCGCGATGCCAGCCCTGCATTTGGCTCTGGTGTTGATAGCACCACCAGCGGTTACGGGGTTTTGGATATCTCGGGTACGTGGAAGCCAAAACCGAATATGGCAATTTCTTTCGGCATCGAAAACGTGCTAGACAAGGCCTATACTGGGCATATCGAGCGCAAGGATATTGCCTTTCCGGGCTATGCCAATCCTGTGGCACCGGGCCGTAGCATCTGGGTCAAAGCAACCATGCGGTTCTAATTATAGCTAACGAGCTGAAACAAAGGAGAAAATAATGACTGTATTTACGCGTAGGAAAACCCTGCAAATCCTTGGAGGCACATCTGCTGCCCTTGCTGCTGCTGGTCCGCTGCAGGCTTTTCAAGGGGGGCAACTGGATGTGTTGGGGCTGGCTGGCCCACCCGCGCCGCCAACCCTGTATCTGTCGCACATGGCAACCCAGCCAGAAGTCACGGCAATGGCAAAAGCCATCGAATTCCAGCAATGGCGCTCGCCTGATATGTTGATTGCGATGATGACAAATGGGCAGGTTCAGGTTTCGGCCACGCCGTCCAATACGGCTGCGATCCTTTATAACAAAGGTGTGAAAATCAAGCTGCTGGACATCACCACTTGGGGTGTTTTGCATTTGGTAACGCGGCGTGATGATATTAAATCGCTGCCTGATCTGAAGGGCAAGAAACTGTTGTCGTTCTTTCGTGGTGGCATGCCCGATATCGTCACCCGTTATCTGGCCATGAAGCAAGGCATGGATTTTGACAAGGATGTCGATGTTGCCTATGCCAGCACGCCGATGGAAGGCTTGCAGATGTTCTTGGCCGGCAAAGCCGACACGATTGTTCTGCCCGAGCCTGCCGTTTCCGCCGCCTTGCTGAAAAGCAAAATGGTAGGGCAGCCGCTGAATACGTTCAGTTTGCAGGATGTCTGGCAAGAGGTCACAGGCCGTGACCGGATGCCGCAAGCCGGCACATTGGTGCAATCGGAATGGGCCGATAAAAATCCCGAGCGTCTGGCCCAGATCAAGAAAAGCATCGCCAGTTCAATCGACTGGATGAACAACAACAAGGATGCATGTGCCGCCCTTGGCGCTAAGGAATTTAAACTGCCGGCACCGATTATCCGCAAGGCACTGGATAATGTGCATATGGAGCGGGTATCGGCGGCCGAGGCCAAGGAGGATTTGATCTTCTTTTATAACGCCCTATCCGAGCTTTCGCCAAAACTGATTGGTGGCAAGCTGCCCGATGACGGCTTTTATCTAGATTAAAAAAACGGCTGCGGGGGCAGGGATGTTCCCGCAGCTTTGCTTTATGCAAAACTGGAAGGGCGTGGCGTGATCAAGCAATACCTGAAGGATTCAGGCGCATATCTCTGGAGCGGTTGGGGTGCTGCCTCGGCTTTGTTGCTGTTTGTGGCGCTTTGGGAATATGGCCATCAGGTTTACGGCTCTTTGATTTTGCCATCACCCACCGAAACCATGCAGGCATTAAAAGGTATTTATGACGAAGGTATCGCGGTTCCTGCTTCGATAACCACCGCCAAGCGGGCCATGTTCGGGTTTTTTATGGCCGTGGGCTTTGGCAGCATTTTAGGCATGGCGGCCGGCCTGTCGATGACAGCGGCCCGCGCCATGCGCCCGATTGTGACGGTTGCTTTGGGCATTCCGCCAATCACCTGGGTTGTGCTGGCGTTGATGTGGTTTGGCATGGGCGGCGGATCGGCCGTGTTTACGGTGGTTGTCACCACTTTGCCGATCACCTTTGCCGGTGCAATGATGGGCACACGCACGCTGGATCAGGGTCTAAAGGACATGGCCAGATGCTATCACACACCACCCTTGATGATGCTGTGGGACGTTTATCTGCCGCATGTTTTATCCTATCTGTTTCCGGCCTGGATTACCGGCCTTGGTATGGCTTGGAAAATTGCCGTGATGGGGGAATTGCTGTCGACCACTGATGGCATTGGCGGCGAAATGGCCCTGACTCGGATCAGCATGGACACGGCGGGCACATTGGCGCTGTTATTGTTGTTGCTGGCTATGTTGATGGCTGTGGAATATTTGATGCTGGAGCCAATCCAGCGAAAACTTGAACCTTGGCGCAATAAAGCCGGTCAAGGTAATTTCAACACCCCCAAGGGGATATAAAAATGCTGCGTTGGGAAAATATCAGTCACCGTTTTGGCCTGAATGATGTGCTGGAAGATATTGATATCGTTTTGGAAAAAGGCAAGGTTATCAGCCTTGTCGGGCCTTCGGGCTGTGGTAAATCCACCTTGCTGAATATTGCAGCCGGCCTGTTTGATCCCAGCCAAGGCGAGCTGGTTAACGGTTTTGAGCGTTTGGCAATTGTGTTTCAGGATCATCGTTTGCTGCCTTGGCGGCGGGCGGTTGATAATATCGCTTATGGGTTAAAGGCCCGCGGAATTGCAAAAAACGAGCGCCATAAAATCGCCGGCAAACTGGCGCTTCGGATGGGGCTGGATGACGATGACCTGAGCAAATTTCCGCATGAATTATCTGGCGGGATGCGCCAGCGTGTCTCGCTAGCCCGTGCGCTGGCGGTGGAGCCGGATCTGTTGCTGCTGGACGAGCCATTTAGCGCGCTTGACGTTGGCCTGCGCCGTGACCTTCAGGATCTGGTGGTCAGCCTGATTGCCGAGCATGGCCTATCGGGCGTTTTTGTGACCCATGATTTATCCGAGGCCCTGCGCCTGAGTGACGAAATTGTCGTGATGGCCCCTGACCCGGGCCGGATCGTTTATCGCCAGCAAATTGCATTGCCGGTTGTTCAGCGCGATGAAACCTACGTGTTTCAGGCCGTTGGAGAACTGATGCAAGTGTCAGCCGTGGATGCTGCTTTTCGAATTGATGAAAAAGCGGCCTAATACCGGAGGAAGTAAAATGTCTACTAGTTTTATGCATGTTGGTAAGTTTGTTGTTGCCCCGGAAAACCGCGACGCCTTTGTTGCGGTGATTAAGGATTACGAGGCAAACGTCAAACAACACGGGCTGGATCATTCGCACCTGATCGAAGCTGAAAATGAATCCGAGACCTTTTGGTATGTCACTATGTGGCAATCGCGCACGGCTTGGGAACTGGTCGAGGAAATGCCCGAACATCTGGATATGCACGCCAAGCGCGACCCGTTGCTGGCCCAGCCCACAAACCAGAACTTTGGTAAAATAATTCTGTAAACAACTGGAGAATAAAATAATGCTAAACCTAATCAAACCAATAGCGCTTGGCGCGGTGCTGGCGCTGTCGGCCCCTGCGGCATTTGCCAAAGATGTTCGGTTTTTAATTAAGCCAAGCGGCGGCTCTTTGCCGTTGTTCGTGCTGCAGGCCAAAGCGGCCGATTTTTTGCCCAAAGGCACCAATATCGTCTTTAAGGCTGATGCAAAAGGCAAAGAAGACATAGTAAAAGCGCTGAAAACCAAATCGGTGGAGTATACGCCGACGATCCACGGCATGGGTGCAATGCTGCAGATGAAG
>DOHJ01000138.1:0-867 GCA_003535335.1 Paracoccaceae bacterium
GCACGAGAGGGATAGCAATTACGTTCAACCTGCCTTGTCCAGTATGACAGCAATCGCTACAGCGTCCCGTCAGAATTTGCAGGCCATAAAGTATCTCTTCGGGCCTATGCCAATCAGGTTGTCGTGGTTTGCGACCACAAGGTAATCGCCAGACACAAGCGCAGATTTACAAAGAATATCAGTTATTTTGAGCCTTGGCACTATGTCCGTCTTTTATCGCAAAAACCAGGAACCTTACGAGATGGCGCACCTTTTGTGAAGTGGGAACTCCCCAATGCCATGACCCGCATCAAAGACCTTTACATGAAAACCAAAGGCAGTGATCGCGATTTTGTAGAGTTGTTGATGCTAGTGCAGCAGCATGACATCACAATCGTTGAAAATGCCTGTGAATTGGCTGTTCAGCAAAATACTTTACGTCTCCCTGCGATCATCAACCTGATCAATCAGCTCCTGGATCCAGTTATTGGTCCACTGCCCAAAACCCACTCCTACCCTCAGCTTCAAGTAATACCAAAAGCTGACTGTAAGCGTTACGAGATGTTGTATGCGACACAGGAGGATGCGGCATGAACGCGCTTGTTGAAAGCCTCTTGCCCTGCGATTGCATGGAATGGTGGCCTGTGCTCAAGACATGTTGGCGGCCCGCACGGCCCCCAGCCTGACAACAGCTTTAAAACATCTGATTGAAGCGGCAAACCGTCGAGAGGCGGGTTCGATCCATAGAATACCCTTGCGGGCGGCTCATTATTTCGGAAGATACAATAATAACCGATTCTTCATGCTAAAGCACGCCCGTCTGAAGACGGGGGGTTGGAACCCAATGAGTGGATACTCAATATTTTCGTTGCTGAACATGATCTAATT
>DOHJ01000138.1:1181-10614 GCA_003535335.1 Paracoccaceae bacterium
AGTCCGGGACTAAACAACTATTTCCTGCTTTTGTTTCCAACAGCAGATCAGCAAAACCAAAATGCATCAAGCCCCTAAACCGAACGCTCCACCATCTTCTTTTTAATCTGCGCAATTGCTTTTGCCGGATTCAGACCCTTGGGGCAGGTGTTGGTACAGTTCATAATCGTGTGGCAGCGGTACAGTTTGAACGGGTCATTCAATTCATCCAGCCGTTGTCCCTCGGCCTGATCACGGCTGTCGATAATCCAGCGATAAGCATGCAACAAAGCAGCAGGGCCAAGATAGCGATCCGAATTCCACCAATAGCTGGGGCAAGACGTGGAGCAACTGGCACACATCACACATTCGTACAAACCATCCAGCAGCTTGCGATCCTCGATCGACTGTTTCCATTCTTTTTCGGGCCGCTTGGTTGATGTTTCCAGCCACGGCATGATGCTGGCATGTTGGGCGTAAAAATTTGTCAGATCAGGGATCAAATCCTTGACCACAGGCATGTGCGGTAACGGGTAGATTTTGACATCGCCCTTAACCTCGTCAATGCCGTAAATACAGGCCAGCGTATTGATGCCGCCGATGTTCATTGCACAAGATCCACAAATGCCTTCGCGGCAAGAGCGTCTGAATGTCAGGGTCGGGTCAATTTCATTTTTGATCTTGATCAGCGCATCCAGCATCATCGGCCCGCAATCGTCCAGATCAATGAAATAGGTATCCACCTGCGGGTTTTTACCATCGTCCGGATTCCAGCGGTAAATCTTGAATTTACGGATGTTTTTCGCGCCCTTGGGTTTGGGCCATGTTTTACCCACAACCATGCGCGAATTTTTCGGGAGCGTCAGTTCAACCATATGGCGTGCCTATCTCAATCCTGTGGCCAGTTCGGCCTTTAATATACATTCAATCGTGCCACGCCGCGCCACGATACCAACAACCGTCGTAACCGCATCTGCATCCGGTCCTGTCACCGCCGCCTTGGCCAAGCTGAAAATTTCATTCGTGGTGGCGTTGTCGATCACACATTCGCTATAAACAGCGGCATTTCGGCCCGGGAATTTTTCTTCAATAATCGGTGTGATCACGCTTTTGGCGGCTTTGCGTGATGTGTCCTGCACGATGTTGTCGGTAACACAAGCCGACAGGCCAAAAACCGATATTACTGCAATTAAAATTAAACGAACCATATCTTAATCCCCCTGTAACGATGAACGGATGGTGCTGCCCGATTGCAGAAATAAAATCGCCCGACGCTGTTGGGCATCCGTCAAGCTTGACCAGAGCGCAAGATCACCGCTCATCACCGGGTATCCAGTCGGAAATGGCAAGGTGCCCGGCACTGTTTTTACAGTTTGCAACTGTGGCTCAACCCACGGCTCATCCGGTCCGCCGGCATCCGACACACAACGGTTGATATAAGCAAGCTCCTGATCCGTGGCATAGATTTTCCGGGTTTTATAGGCCGGATCGGCCATTGCGCGTTTGGTAAATCCGGACGCATCTGCGCAACTTTGTGCAATCTCATATTGCGCAATATTTCCGCTGCCTGCCGGTACACAACCCGCAAGGAGCGCCCCGATTACCAACAATTGAATACTTTTAAAAACCCGCATCAGTACACCCGTTTCTTTGGCACAATTTTCTTCAGATCAATCCCGCCGTCTTCTTCTTTGGTCAACGGCTCGGTGTGTACGGGCCGATAGCTTAGCTTAACATCAGCACCATTCACATGCGCCAATGTATGCACACGCCAGTTTTTGTCATCACGATCCGGATAATCTTCGTGCGCATGGGCCCCGCGGCTTTCTTTGCGCGCTTCGGCACCGACAATCGTGGCCATGGCGTTTGGCATCAGGTTGTCCAGTTCCAGGGTTTCCATCAGGTCACTGTTCCAGACCAAAGACCGGTCGCTGACTTTTATATCCGTCATTTTGGACGCGACGATTTTCATTTTTTCAACACCTTCGGCCAAGGTTTTGTCAGTGCGAAAAACCGCTGCGTCATCTTGCATGGTTTTTTGCATTTCCAAACGAAGCTCGGCCGTGGAAATCGCGCCATCGGCATAACGGAACCGGTCAAAACGATCAAATGACGCATCAATCGAGGCCTGATTAAGTGTCGGGTTGGCCGCTTTCGGATCAATAACTTCTGCGGCTTTAATCGCGGCAGCACGGCCAAAAACAACAAGGTCGATCAATGAATTCGAGCCAAGCCGGTTGCCCCCGTGCACCGAGGCACAGCCTGCTTCACCCACCGCCATTAACCCGGGTGAAATTGCATCGGGGTTGTCTTTGGTCGGGTTCAAAACCTCGCCCCAGTAATTGGTCGGGATGCCGCCCATATTGTAATGCACGGTGGGCAAAACCGGAATGGGTTCTTTGGTCAGATCAACACCGGCAAAAATGCGCGCGCTTTCGGAAATACCCGGTAGACGTTCGGCCAGGGCTTCGGCGGGCAGGTGGTTCAGGTGCAAATAAATATGGTCTTTGTTGGGGCCAACACCGCGACCGCCCCGAATTTCCATTGTCATGCAACGGCTAACCACATCGCGGCTGGCAAGGTCTTTGTAGGTCGGCGCGTAACGCTCCATAAACCGTTCGCCCTCGGAGTTGGTCAGATAGCCACCTTCGCCGCGCGCACCTTCGGTGATCAGACAGCCTGATCCGTAAATTCCGGTCGGGTGAAACTGCACAAATTCCATGTCCTGCAACGGCAGGCCCGCGCGGACAACCATGCCGTTGCCATCGCCGGTACAGGTGTGGGCCGACGTGGCGCTAAAAAATGCGCGCCCGTAACCGCCTGTGGCCAGCACCACCATTTTGGCATTGAAAACGTGCATGGTGCCGTCATCCAGCTTCCATGCGATCACGCCCTGACAGATACCGTCCTCGGACATGATCAAATCGGTGGCGAAATATTCGATGTAGAATTCTGCGTTGTGCTTTAACGACTGGCCGTACAGCGTGTGCAAAATCGCGTGCCCTGTCCGGTCGGCGGCTGCACAAGTGCGCTGAACCGGCGGGCCTTCGCCAAATTCGGTGGTGTGGCCACCAAACGGGCGCTGGTAAATTGTGCCATCTTCGGTGCGCGAAAACGGCACGCCGTAATGTTCCAGCTCGTAAACGGCTTTGGGGGCTTCGCGGACCAGATATTCCTGCGCATCGGTGTCGCCCAGCCAATCCGAGCCCTTAATCGTATCGTATAAATGCCACTGCCAATTGTCCGGCCCCATATTGGAAAGCGAGGCCGCAATTCCGCCCTGCGCTGCAACCGTGTGGGAACGGGTTGGAAAAACCTTGGTGATACAGGCGGTTTTTAAGCCCTGTTCCGCCATGCCCAAAGTTGCACGCAATCCGGCACCACCGGCACCGACAATGATAACGTCATATTCGTGTGTCTCATATTCATATGCGGCCATAATTATCTGATCCTTCACGTACTAAACAGAATTTTCAAAACGGATAAAACCGCAATCACTGACATGGCCCGGCAAAACATATTGCTGAGCCTTAAAATAAGTTTGTGCTGATGAGGGTCGGGGATGTAATCATCAATCACGGCCTCAAGCCCGATCGCCAAATGGTAAAATACGATCGCAAAAAACAAAATTGCAACAATCGCATTCCAAGGCTGGCTATAGCTCTGCAACATTGCCGCATGGCCGTTGCCGAAATTGGCAATAAAGGTAAACAGAAATAGCAATGACAACGGAATCAGCAAAATCGCGGTGATCCGCTGTAAGGTCCAGTGACCTAAACCGCCTTTGTGATCACCAATGCCCAGATAGGCCTTTTTGTTTGATGATGTTGTCATTTACGAACCCGCCCAAGCAGCAAAAGCAACGCATAAAACCGTTGCAATAATTGAAAGGTAAAACACCAGCCAGCCGGTTTTATTCACATCGGACATATCCAGTCCCCAGATCATATCCCAAGCCAAATGTCGCAAGCCGTTCAGAAAATGAAACCAGAAGGCCCAAAGCGAAGCCACCAGAATCAACAAACCGAACCAAGAGGTTATAAACCAGTCGACAGAGCCAAAAAATGATGGGCCAATTGCGGCTGACAGAAACCAAATCACAATCAATATGACCGGAAACGCCATCGCAATGCCTGTAATCCGGTTCAGGATCGACAAAATTGATGTGATCTGCGGTTTGTAAATCGTTAAATGGGGCGAAAGTGGTCGGTTGCCCCGATTTGTGTCTGCCATTGGATACACCCTTTCAGGTTTACTGTCTGTGGCCAGTGTATGTTTATTATATTTCCCAAACATAAATACCGATTTTTAACGCGGTGTCACGTGCTCTTGCCACATGTTAGCGCAATAATTCAGCTGATATTGCTTATTATTTAGCTTTGTGATCACAGTTATACCCTGTGTGATCACAATTATTTACTTTGGCGCATCACGGTACAGCTCATCACTGTAATTTGTCCAAATCGTAATTTTTTTCCGCTGTGTGGAATGAAAAGCGTAAAAATCGTTATTTTCATCGTACGGTTTTCGCCTGACCCGCTGCCTCTCGGCTAAATTATAAAGACGTCTGCATAAATTGGCAGCATTTTCTTTCGAACCGAAAACCGGCAGCTCCAATATATCTATCAGCGCGTGGGCAAGATTGTTAATGGTGTGGGTTGTTCCAAATGCAAATGCGACCATAAAAGGTAACGGTCAGATGTTTCGATTGGAGAAGTATATCCCAAATTAGAAATTTAGATTCTGCGTAATAGATACGGGATATGTGCTAAATCACGACTGGTTGTGCAAAAAAACAGCAGTCGAATTCAATTAGGAAGTCGCAAAAAATAATATTCTGCATGGGGCACTTGATCTTCCAAATCAAGCGCTGCCCATTCCTTATAATAACGTTTGGTCAGATCACCTGTTTTGGAAAGTAACGGCAATGTGTCAAACCGTACGCCCGCAAGAAGGGGAGAGTTCAAAGTTTTTGGATCGTGGGGGGCAAGAAACTTTTTTGCAAATTTACGTTTGCTTTTAGCCTCATCCTTGTAATCATCGTTAATCCTGGAATTACGGTCAGTGCCTTGAAGGTTCCAGACTTGGCAAATGTGCAAGTAGGCGCAAATAGCTGCAAGTGGATAACATTCCGGCTGGAGAGCGTAAACATTTGCGAGGCGCTCAATGGATTCGTCTGCAATATCAGGCATTCCGTTAACACCCGGGCCTACCGCCAGCGCATCGGCAACGGCAAAGAGAGCATGACGGGCAAGACGCGTTTCATCATTTGCGGCAGCCCGGCTTTGATCCCAGTCCTTAATTAAATCGGAAAGTGCAATCCATTCGTTGCTTTCAACAAGGTCAAACATCTTTGTGCGAACCGAGTTTAACTGTTGCAATGCAGATGTTGCTGTAGACTTACGACATTCTGATGGCTTCTCTGCTTTCGCGCAAATTTGCTCTTTGGCATAATCAGATTCTGAGGGATGGCGGGCCAGAAAAGAAGAAACCGCGCCGAATGGTTTAACAGCAAGATTGATTACTTGCATTGCTACGGTTCCAAGCTTGTGGCTGTTATGCTGTTTTGTTGCGCACATATTGTTCATCGTATTTCCCTCTTTTCAAAAGGAAATACCGGGCTGATTTGGCATCAACCGGGCGTGAATGTGTTAATAGTGTGGTCGTTGCCGATTTTGGATTTTAGCCAAAGATAGCGTTATCTGTTTTAAAAGTTAATCAAAACACTTGAATAGGGCAGGTCAAGCCCGCCGACCGATGCCGACGGACCTGAAGATATTAGACTAATGCCTTAGCCCAGCGAAGAATCGATTGCCTTGCAAGCCTCCACCAGACCCTTGACGGCATCTACCGATTTGTCGAACATTTTTTGTTCGTCTTTGGTTAGCTGGATGTCAATCACCCGTTCAATTCCGCCGGCACCGATCACCGTTGGCACGCCAACATAAAACCCGTCCAGACCAAAAGCATCATCGACATAGGCGGCACAAGGCAGGATGCGTTTTTGGTCTTTCAGGTACGCTTCGGCCATTTCAATTGCGGATGTTGCAGGGGCGTAAAATGCGGAACCTGTTTTCAGCAAACCAATGATTTCCGCACCACCATCACGGGTGCGCTGCACGATTTCGTCGATTTTTTCTTGGGTGCTCCAGCCGATTTTCACCATGTCGGGCAACGGAATGCCGCCAACGGTAGAATAGCGGGTCAATGGCACCATGGTATCGCCATGCCCCCCCAGAACGAATGCCGTAACATCGCGCATGGAAACGCCAAATTCCAGGCTGAGGAAATGGCGGAAACGGCCGCTATCCAAAACGCCGGCCATCCCGCAAACCTTGTTATGAGGCAGCCCGGAAAATTCGCGCAAAGCCCAAACCATGGCGTCCAGCGGGTTGGTGATGCAAATCACAAACGCATCGGGCGCGTGTTTTGCGATGCCCTCACCGACAGATTTCATCACTTTCAGGTTGATGCCCAGCAAATCATCCCGGCTCATCCCCGGTTTGCGCGCCACTCCGGCGGTAACAATGCAAACGTCCGCGCCAGCGATATCGGCATAATCTGTGGTGCCTTTCAGGCTGGCATCAAAACCCGCGGCGGGGCCTGCTTGGGCAATATCCAGTGATTTGCCTTGGGGAACGCCATCGGCAATATCAAACAGAACAACATCGCCAAGTTCTTTCATTGCTGCAAGGTGGGCAAGGGTGCCGCCGATTTGTCCGGCGCCGATAAGGGCAATTTTGGCTCTGGCCATGGTTCGATCTCCTGATCCTGTTAATCCAGTGTTTGGGTATCTATTCTGATTGCCGCACGCAAGCCATTTGAACAGCCAAAGGAAAGGGAGTCAATTTTGAAAATAAATGTGGGAAAATTTTGCGGATGGGATTTATGGATAAGAAGTGCCTGTAGTGCGCTATTCGCTGTTCTTCAAAGATGCCCGCAAAAACTTGAAGGCACCTTGTGAAAAGAACCGGACAACACGCTACATGTCGCGGGCACTTTGCGTTTCTGGCGCATCGCGTATTGTTTCAAAAGCCTGACCAGAGGCAACCAGACACGTAATGCCGTTTGCAGTGGTGATTGTTATGGTCCAGCTGCCGGTTTTCTCCGAAGCAAAAACCTCTAGAACAACATTATTTTGGCTTAAACCTATGCTTTTTCGGGTTTCCCCATAGCTCTGGGCCAAACGGTCAACAACCGTTTGATGGGCTGCGCAATTGCTGCTTTGGCCAAAAATTTGTTGGGTCGAGAGCAGAATTGCCCCGATTCCAAGCGAAAGTGTGAGTAGTTGTTGTTTCATATTGCACCCCTTTTTATTGCCCGTTCTTTTAGCTGGCTGTTTTGTTGAAGCTTGAAAAACATAAGAGCAGATTGGGGCATTGGCGGTAACGAATGGTTAATTCGAGGCACGGGTTGGTTAACAAGCTATGAATAAGGTCGGGGCAGGTTTTGCGTGTCCGCAGATTATTTTATGGATTGTGCCGTAACGTCACTGCATTTTAGGACAAGAATGTTGAGGATTTGGCCTTGCGTAATATTGCGCATAAAATACGTTACGCGCAATATGATTACACGGATAGTCAGCAGTGCGGCAAAACAGACATTTGCAAAATCTAGAATGACAGCAGGCCTGGAGGGCGTGAAATGAAATTATACCGGTTGTTAACCGAGGATGATACGGCCGCATTTTGCCACAAAGTCAGCGCAGCTTTGGCCGCGGGATGGGAGCTTTATGGCAGCCCGGGTTATGCGTTTGATCATGCAAACGGGGTTATGCGATGCGCTCAGGCTGTGACCAAAGAGGTTAAGGCGCAATATTCACCGGACATGAAACTGGGGGAACAATAATGGACAAGACCAGCGCCGGCAGGTTTTTTGAAGATTACCGTCTGGGTGAAGTGATTAAACACGCAACGCCGCGTACAATTTCAGGCGGAGAGCGCGCGCTTTATCAGGCGCTTTATCCAGCCCGCCACGCGCTGGTTTCCTCAGATGAATTTGCCCGCAATTGCGGTCTGGCGTCTTCGCCGATGGACGAATTGATTGCCTTTCACATTGTATTTGGCAAAACTGTGCCGGATATTTCGCTAAATGCTGTGGCAAATCTGGGCTATGGCGAAATGCGCTGGCTGGCACCTGTCTGGGCCGGCGATACGTTGCGCTCTGTCAGCGAGGTTATCGGGTTAAAGCAAAACTCAAATGGAAAAACCGGTGTTGTCTGGGTGCGCACAAAAGGCATTAACCAGCATGGCGCAACGGTGTTGGAATATGTGCGCTGGGTCATGTTGAAAAAACGCGATCCTAGCCGGGATGCGCCAAAAACCGTATTGCCGAAATTGGCAGATGTTGTGCCGGCCGAGCAGCTGATAATCCCCCAAGGGCTGGATTTTAGCGCTTATGATTTCGCGCAAGCCGGCGAGCAGCACAGATTAAACGACTATGCCATTGGCGAGCAGATTGACCATGTCGACGGCGTGACCATGGAAGAAGCCGAGCACATGCTGGCAACGCGGTTATGGCAAAATACCTCCAAGGTGCATTTTGATGTCGGTTCAAGGCCGGATGCCAAGCGGTTGATTTATGGCGGACATATAATTTCACTGGCCCGCGCGCTAAGCTTTAACGGCTTGGCCAATGCGCAATTGATTGTCGGGCTAAATGGCGGAACGCACGTTAATCCGGGGTTTGCAGGAGACACGGTACGGGCATGGTCACAGGTTCTGGATATTGCCAAAACCGACAGGCCCGGCGTTGGGTTCATCCGCTTGCGAACAGTTGCGACCAAGGGCGCGGCCTTTGCGCTGCGGGGCGATGACGGTAAATATTTGCCCGATGTATTACTGGATATTGATTATTGGGCGGTGATGCCAATTTAATGCTGCAGCATTAAAAACCTGAAGTATTTTTTTATTACCGCTATTGTGCCGCCAATTTCAACTATGGCTCAGAATATTGAACCAACCCGCACCGCGCAGACACATATAGCGCACGGGAATGAATTTTGATACCAAAATTCATGAAGCATGCGCTATACTGCACTCCCGGCAGCAAACTTCGAAACCGGATAGCTTGGACGGCCTGTTTTAGAGGCAGAAATTGAAGACAGGATCGGCTCTATTTTAGTCCAGTCCAGAACCGCCTCAGTGTCGTCAAGCGCATGAAGTGCTGGATGATCAAGATCGCTGCCGGGTACAAAAATCGGGTTGGGTGATGAAAGGTTTCTGCATGCTCAAAGCTACCAAATATTGCCACCGTTGCGAATCCTCAAATTATGCTGAGGGCTCACAATGCCTTATCAAATGCCTTAGGCGCTTTACGGTTGGATTTCGAAGGGATAACCGCCGTCGCTCCCTGCTCTCAAATCATCGTTCTGATTCAGTCGACTTCGTAAATTTTGGTGGCCAAAATGTCAACGTCGGAGTGAAAACCGACCAGGGCAATCGATTGAATAAAT
>DOHJ01000170.1:0-3680 GCA_003535335.1 Paracoccaceae bacterium
AAGAATAGAAATTGGGCTGTGGCAGATTGGTTACAAGGTTTATATATCGGTGTTATTGTCCAATATGTAAACCGCATGCAAACAAGGTAAAAAATAATGCCGCAGAAAGATAACACTTCGGGCTTGTCAGAATTGAAATCAGCCAGACGCAAAAGCCGGTCGTTATTCTGGGCCGTCGGGATATTTAGCGTATTTGTAAACCTTTTGATGCTGACCGGCCCAATTTATATGTTGCAGATCTATGACCGTGTGTTGGGCAGTGGATCAGAAGAAACTTTGTTGGCGCTCTCTGTACTGGTAACATTTCTGTTTTTAATGATGGGTTTTCTGGATTACGCGCGTGGTCGCGTTTTGGCGCGCATCGGGGCGCGGTTTCAGGCCAGCCTGGACGAGCGGGTTTTTTCAGCCGTATTACGGGCAAATGCCACAGGGCGCACAAGTACGGCAACCAACAGTGGCTTGCGGGATCTGGAATCGGTGCAACGCTTGCTGACATCGCCCGTGCTCAGCGCGATTTTTGATATTCCGTGGACGCCGATTTTTCTTGCTGGTATCTTTTTGTTTCACCCGTGGCTGGGTATCCTGGCGATCTCGGGCGGGGCTTTGTTGATCGTGATTACAGTCATAAATCAATGGGTCACACGCAGCCCTGTCTTGCAGGCAAACATGTCCACGCATCATGCCAACCTAATGGCCGAACAACTGCGTAGCGAAAGCGAACTGGTGCAAAGTCTGGGCATGCAGGGTGCCGTGTTTCAGCGTTGGAATATTGCCCGTGAAGATGCGCTTGCCTCGACAGTTCGTTCTTCGGATTCGACCGGCGGATTTTCAATTCTAACCAAAACATTCCGTATGTTTTTACAATCGGCAATGCTGGGCCTTGGTGCCTATCTGGTGTTGCAAAACCAGCTGACTGCGGGTGCGATGATTGCCGGTTCTATCCTGATGGGCCGCGCTTTGGCCCCGATCGAGCAATCAGTCGGTCAATGGGCATTGGTGCAGGCGGCCTCAAAGGGCTGGGATAATCTGGCGGATTTGCTCTCTGAAATGCCAGAAGAACCTCTGCGCACAGAGTTGCCAAAACCCAAGGCATTGTTAACGGCCAAACAGGTCACGGTTGTCCCGCCGGGCCAGCAGCAGGCTTCGCTTAAGGTGGTTAATTTCGTCTTGAAACCGGGGCAGGCAATCGGCGTGATCGGCCCGTCCGGATCGGGAAAATCCACGCTTGCGCGCGCCATCACCGGTGTCTGGCGGCCGGCAGGGGGTAAAATCCGTCTGGACGGGGCCGCGCTGGATCAATATGACCCTGACGTGCGTGGCCAATATATTGGTTATCTGCCACAGCGCGTGCAGCTGTTTGATGGTACAATCAGTGAAAATATTGCTCGCATGTCTTTAAATCCGGACGATAAAGCTGTGGTAAGGGCCGCCCAACAGGCCGCTGCACATGAGATGATCCTTGCCTTTCCAGAGGGTTACGACACCCGTGTAACGGCCAACGGTGGTCAGCTTTCGGGCGGTCAATTGCAACGCATCGGTTTGGCCCGTGCCATGTATAATGATCCGGTGATTCTGGTGCTGGATGAACCCAATTCAAACCTTGATAACGAAGGATCCAACGCATTGAATGCAGCAATCCGGCAGATGAAAGCCGCTGGAAATGCCGTGATGATCATGGCCCACAGGCCGGCTGCAATTCAGGAATGTGATCTGATTTTGATGCTTGATGGTGGCAATGTTCAGGCATTTGGGCCACGCGACGAAGTGCTGAAAAAGGTTTTAAAAAATCACGATCAAGTCCGTAAAAATACAGGCAAAGGGGGTGTGGTATGAGTATTGTAGCGCAAAAAGGCTGGTCCGCCCGCTCGCCGCTAATTCTTGGATTTTTAGCAATTTTTCTATTGATTGGCGGTTTTGGCACTTGGTCGGTTCTGGCGAATATTTCCGGTGCTATAATCGCTGATGGCCAGATCGAAGTCGATCAAAACCGTCAGGTGGTCCAGCACCCGGATGGCGGGGTTATTGCCCAAATACTGGTGCAAGAAGGCGATCTTGTCAGTGTCGATGATATTTTGATTAGGCTTGATGCCACAAAATTGCGCTCGGAACTGGCGGTAATCGAAGGACAATTGTTTGAGCTGATGGCGCGGCGCGGCCGATTTGAGGCCGAGCGCGACAAAGCCAGTCAGATATCTTTTGATTCGGAGTTAATTGCCGTTGCTGCCAGATCAGTGAACATCACAGGATTGATGCAAGGCCAACAGCGCTTGTTTGTTGCACGACAAGAAGCACTGGAACAGGAAGTAGCGCAAATGCAAAAACGCCGCGCCCAGATTTCAGACCAGATTGGCGGTGTTGTTTCTCAAGAAACTGCGCTCGCAGCCCAGCTGGATTTGATCAAGCAAGAACTAAAGGCCCAACAAGCCCTGCTGGATCGCGGCCTTGCCCAAGCCTCGCGGGTTTTAAGCCTGCAACGCGAAGAAGCGCGTTTGCAGGGATTGATGGGTGAACTTGCCGCCAGCAAAGCCCAAGCCAAGGGCCGGATTACGGAAATTGAAATTGAAGTGCTGAAAATTGGCACCAAACGGCGCGAAGACGCCATTACCAACCTGCGTGATTTGCAATTTCGTGAATTGGAGCTTCAGGAAAAACGCAGTGCCTTGAATGAGCGCCTGTCACGGCTGGATATCCGCGCACCGGTTTCGGGTATCGTTTACGGTCTGCAATTTTTTGCCACCCGCGCGGTTATTAAACCGGCAGATCCGGTGCTGTATCTGGTGCCCCAAGACCGCCCGCTGGTTATTGCTGCCAAGGTGCAAACCAAAAATATTGATCAGGTGTTTATCGGTCAGGAAGTCACCTTGCACTTTGCCGCTTTTGATGCGCGCACTACCCCCGAACTAAAGGGCCGTGTGGTTAAGATATCGGCAGATGCTTTTACAGACGAGCGCAGCCAAGTCAGCTATTATCGCTCGGAAATTGTTCTTCTGGATGACGAGTTGGCAAAGCTGCCTGAAAATTCAACGTTGATCCCGGGCATGCCGGTACAGGCCTTTATCCGCACCAATGACCGCACCCCGTTGGCCTATCTGGTCAAACCGTTGGCCGATTATTTCAATAAGGCCTTTCGCGAAAGGTAAAATAACTGTTTTCCTGCGCACAAAACCTAGATAGCATCTGGTAAAACTTTTTTAACGGAGAACCTGATGAGCAATTCTTACGAAGCCCGCCTGACAGAGCTGGGAATTACCCTTCCCGACGCACCGGCACCTGCCGCCAATTATGTGCCTTATACCATTTCCGGCGATCTGGTTTTTGTATCGGGCCAAATTTCAAACGACGCTGACGGGTTGATTACCGGTAAACTGGGCGACAACATGTCTGTTGCGGCCGGTGCCGCCGCCGCCAAAACCTGCGCACTCGGGCTTGTGGCGCAACTAAAGGCCGCTTGCGGGGGCGATTTGTCGCGTCTGGTGCAAGTGGTCAAGCTGGGCGGTTTTGTAAATTCAACAACCGATTTCACGGATCAGCCCAAAGTTATCAACGGCGCGTCGGATTTTTTCGTCGAACTGTTTGGCGATGCAGGCCGCCATGCCCGCGCGGCTGTAAGTGCTCCGTCTTTGCCTTTGGGTGTGGCTGTCGAAATCGAAGGTATTTTCCAGGTAAAATGACCCAGTTGC
>DOHJ01000170.1:4072-5709 GCA_003535335.1 Paracoccaceae bacterium
GCGCAATCGAAAATTCGTGCACCGCGTTTGGTGCCGCGATCAAAGCAGGTTACGGCATTGAGCTGGACGTGCAGATGTCGGCTGATGGCCACGCGATGGTTTTCCACGATTATGACCTGTTCCGGCTGACAGGTATTTCCGGCGCAATCCGTACATTTAGCCGTGATCAGCTGACAAAAATCAAACTTCTGGGTTGCACCGAAACCATCCCGACCCTGCCGGAAATTTTGAAAACGGTTGCCGGACGTGTGCCGTTGTTGATCGAAACCAAAGATCAGGATGGTGCCATGGGACCAGATGTTGGCCCGATGGAACAATCGGTGGCGCGTGCCTTGCAAAACTATACCGGTCCGGTTGGCGTCATGAGCTTTAATCCCCATTCTGTGGCTGAATTGGCCAAACATTCACCTGACACCCCGCGTGGTCTGGTCACCTGCCATTTTCCGGCAGAGCACTGGCAAATCCTGAATGAAAAAACCCGTGCCCGCCTGCGCGAAATCCCTGATTACGACCGCATTGGCGCATGTTTTATCAGCCACAGACATGATGATCTGGATAACCCGCATGTTGCTAGGCTAAAGGCCTCAGGCGCGGGTATATGTTGTTGGACCGTTCGCAGTAAAGCCGAGGAAGTGTGTGCCAGAAAGTATGCCGAAACCATAACCTTTGAAGGCTACAAGGCTGAAATTACAGCGTAATAACATCACCGGCAGCATATTTACTTGAGCCAAATTCATTATGAAATGCCACCAATGCCGGAAAACCCACACAATGCATCGGCAACAAAACCTTGGGCGCTTCAGCCTTGAAATAGGCAATGGTTTCCTTGATCGGCGGCTTGTCACCCGACAGTAAATGAAACCCGCCGATTACGCCATATAATGGCTGCCCCGTGACCTCTTTGGTATAATCGCAAATATTGCAAATGCCGGCGTGTGAACAGCCAGCAACAACAACCGCGCCCTTTTCTGTGCGAAAGGCAAGGGCTGTGTCATCGCAAGCGGTGCCATTGAGGAGGGTTCATACAATACCAGACGTGGCTGGGCTGAGCGTTTATGATGCCAATGGGGCCAGAAGGTCAGATACCAGATATAATCGGACTTCCACAGGGCGTATTCATACGGTCAGAACAGAATATAGTGAAGGTCGATATGATTACACATACGATTATGCAGGCAGGCTTTTAACGGCAACCAATATTGGTGGGCAGCCTGCTTATAACCAAACCTTCACCAATGACCGCGCTGGTAGAATGCGTTCAAACAGCCATGTCGGGCAATATTATTACGCTTGGTATGGTCCCCAACACGCACCTTATCGGATTGGGCTAGACAATTTCACCTATGACGCCAACGGCAATATGACCACAGGCCTTGCTGGCAAGGTGATGACCTATAATGGTGAAAACCGGCCCTTGTCGGTTTCTCATAACGGGGTTGTCACCAGCTATGTTTACGGTGCTGACGGCACGCGGCTGATGAAAACTGAGGGCTCGGATGTTACCGTCACCTTCGGCTCTGTTGAAATCCGCCATTACGGCCAAGGATCGGCCGAGGAAATACTGACATATCCTGTGGCTGGCATTCGTCTAGTAAACGGCGTTAGCAGCAGTTTACACAGTGATCAGCTTGGCTCGG
>DOHJ01000170.1:6030-8526 GCA_003535335.1 Paracoccaceae bacterium
TCGGATAGCTTTAGCCAGTGGCGATTTGCCTGATATTTTAGGCAACTGGGCGTGCAGCCAGTCTTCCAGATCATCGAAGATGGGTTTGGTATTTTCTTGACGTAGAGCAGCACGGACCTCGGGGGATAGGCCCCGCCCTGTTTTTCCACGCCATACAATTGTGCGATCCGCCTGATGGCTTCCTCAGCTATGGCGGACCCTTGCGCGGTAAACACATCCACAAATTTGCGCCTGATATGGGCGATGCAGGCCACCTCCGAGGCCTTACCTTCACCAAAGGCACCATTGAATCCAGCATAGCCATCCATTGCCCGGCAGTGGTTTGCTTGCAAACCATGAGAGGGGGCATGCACCCAGCCTTGATATCCGGACAGGTGTTTAACCGGGTGCTCTCCCTTGCGATCTACCGTAAACTGATACCAGACGCAGGGCGGGGGTTTTCCGGACCATGGTCGCTCGTCCCTGACATAGGCCCAGATGCGCGCCGTTTTGGTCTTTTTGTTTCCCCCTCTCGGCGAATATTCTATTCGCCTGCCGGGCAGTGGGAGGCCAGCATCTTCAGCGGCGTATCGTCTATTACCCGGCAGGCGCATGCAAAGCATGCTGCCGAGAGGGCGCAAACAGGGATGTGCCATCTTTGACCCGCTTGGCGATGGCCTCAGCCAGTGGTTCCAACAGAGCGGCGGATTTGCCTACCCAATCCGCCATGGTCGAGCGATCCAGATCAACACCCTCGCGAGCATAGATTTGTGACTGGCGGTAGAGCGGCAAATGATCGGCGTATTTGCTGACCCACTGCCCGACAGGCGATGCCTGCATCGCTGAGAGGAGCAACATGGGCCAGCAAACCTGGCCCAGGGCGACCCCGTTCAATCGGGCGCGAGGGCATCGGGGCTTGTGATATGGCCTCGCAGCGACGGCACGACATGCGCGGCCGGATGATTTTATTCACCACAAAACGGCCCGGGATGTATTCCAGTTCTTCAGTGATGTCTTTGCCCAGCTTTGAGAGGTCACCGCCGCAGCCCGAGCAATCCTCACCGGTAGGCAGAACCTGTTCAATACATTCAAGGTGCTCGGGCAACGGCTTGCGTTTGGGCTTTGCCTTTGGCTCAACGGGCGCGGTTTGTTCAACCTCGGTAGCCGCTTTTGCAATCTCTTCATTCTCGGCAAACAATTGCAACTGGTCCATACCCTCGGATGTGGACCCGAACCGGTTCCGGTTAGCTCCGTGCAGTTGGTGCTGAAGCTGTTCAACTTTCAGGGTCAACGCCTTTACTTCTGCCGCCAAAAGCTCGCTCACCTGCCGCAATTCTGCAGGATCTTCAGGCAAATTTTTAAGGATGTTCAGCATGGCCATTCTATACAGAATTGCGCTCTGAATGTGAATCCATAAACGTCCATTCCACCTGATAATTGCACTTGATTATCCTGCCTGCAAAGGTCGCCATGTCCGCTTTGGAATGCGCCAGTCGATACCTCGTTGCCCGGCAGTGGATTGCACAGCAATCCATGAGAGGAGCCAGCAGCATGACCAGTTGCGCCGAGGTCAGGTTGATCTTGCCCTCTTTAGCGGCGGGCCAAACAAACCGGCCATGCTAAGCCGTTTGGAAAATAGGCAGGCACCTTGGCTGTCCCACCCGTTGCCCGGCAGGGTATGTTTACATGCCCGAGAGGAGGATGATTTTGAGCAAATCCCCGCGCCGCGCCCGAAACACAAACAGATGACCGGAAAACGGATCCTCCATTGCCCGGCAGTGGATTGCAAAGCAATCCATGAGAGGGGGCCAGAACCGCGTATTGCTCGGCACAGGGATCATGACGACAACCCTTTCAACAGACGCGCCAACACGTCTACATCAAATCCGCCCTCGGCCGATATCCGGCACCCATCAGGAAGTTCAATCTCAATCCGCCCTGCCGGAATGGTTGCCAAAGCAGGGGGCGGGGCGACCACCCTTTCAACTTCAACTGGAAGAAATACCGGTTCTGCTTCTTCAGCGCCAGCATCCGGCTCCGGTGCATACCGTTCATCCCGCAGCCATTTGAAAATTAGCCCTCTCATTGATTGCACGCAATCAACTGCCGGGTAATAATTGGCATTCATCCACTGCCCGGCAGTCGATACGTAGTATCGATGAGAGGGGCATACCGGCGCGCAACCTGCGCAACCGAAACGCCCGCTGCCGTCGTCTGAAAACAGATCGAACGCTTCTCTTCACCTCCCTCTCAGGCATGCTACGCATACCCTGCCGGGCAACGGACCAACGCCGCTTCTTTTGCTTCACCGTCATAGAGTGCCCCTAAGTGTCCACCATTGATAGTGGACACTAACGCACCTCCAAAAGGGCTGTTAGGCGGGGGACACCGGACGCTTACGTGTCATCCTCCATTGCATCGTCTTGAAAATCACCCGGCTCAAAATCATTGCGCCGCGGAATTTGTCCCAGAAAAAATGCATCTTTGGTAAATTCGGTTGCGCCTTTGGCCTCGATT
>DOHJ01000180.1 GCA_003535335.1 Paracoccaceae bacterium
GTCAAGGCGCTGAAAATCAAAAAAGACATTGCCGAGGCACAGGCAGCAGCCTAAGCCCTGACGGTTTTGAAGATTTGAAATGGCCCTGCCGGTTGGCGGGGCTTTTTTTGTGATTTAATTAGCCTCGGTATCCCGACAATAATTGCGCATTATTGTTTGCCGATCTTTCCAATAAACATCCACAGTTGAAATTTTTTCAAAACAGACTCTTTTCAGAGCGATTCGTTTTATGTTAACCTGTCTCCAATAATAATGAAAAAACACTATGAGGCAGGCGTTCAGACATGGAAACGGGCTTTAGGGGCACGTTTGTTATTTCATGGTCGCAAACAGAAGTAGACGGTCAACAGGCCGCACCGGTCGACGCGTTGTCGGTTGGGGTGATGTGGCGTTGGTCAGGTCAGGCAGTTCGGGTCGATGGCCCGGCTGACCTCTTACTTTTGGGCGGGGCAAATGGAACGGCAAACTTACGAAAAAAAGCGGCGCGCACTGTGCGCCGGTTGGTTGGGGTTGCAATGCAGCCTGCGAAAGATCACAGAGCGGTTGCAACTGATGATGATCCTGTTCTGGAAAACGGATTTGTTGTCACTGACGGGCGCCGCACGTTTACAGTTTCGATTATCGGGCTAAATGATGGCACAGCGCCATTGTTGATGTTCCTGAATGAAATTCCGCCGGCCAATACAGATATGTGGGTGGTCAGTGATACCGTCGAGCGTCGATCGCATTTGCAAAGCAGCCATTCATCCGGCGGTGTAATTTGTTTTACTGCCGGCACAAAAATTCTAACAGCCAACGGGGCGCGATTGGTGCAGGATTTGGCCGAAGGTGACAAGATCCAAACCAAAGACGATGGGCAGCAGGAAATTTTATGGATTGGCAAGCGCCGAATGACCGGTGCTCGGCTGCACGCCATGCCGCATTTGCGTCCGGTCCGGATTAAGGCTGGTGCCCTTTGCCAAGGTGAGCCGGACGATGATTTGCTGGTGTCGCCTGATCACAGATTGTTAATCAAAGGATCGGCAACATCTGCTCTGTTCAATACCAGCGAAGTGTTGGTTGCGGCCAAGGATCTGGTGAATGACGAAAACATCTCGGTTGATTATAATTTGCGCGAAACGCAGTATATTCACCTGATGCTTGCCGGTCATCAGATTGTTTGGGCCAACGGGGTTGAAACCGAGAGTTTTCACCCGGCAAATACCATGCTGGATGCAATTGAACCCGAGCAGCGCGCCCGTTTGTTCGAGCTTAGCCCGCAATTGCAACAGGATCCGCACACATATGGTGATTACGCCCGTCGAAACCTGTCACCACCCGAGGCGGAAATTTTGAAATATGATAGCGTTATTCATCATTGACTCTAGGCAAATAGGCCCATAAAAACGCCAAGTTCCCAGCTCTTATCGGCTGGGGCTATTTATTTGGTGTTGATGGCCCTTGCAAAAGAATGCCTGTCGCCTGAACCGGTAAAACGGTAAAGGAGAGGACAACGCCCTTCATCCGCGCGAATTTGCGCTACATAACTCGAAGGAAAACAGCCGTGACGAAACGTACAGCTGCCAAACACAAGATTGACCGCCGCATGGGCGAAAACATTTGGGGTCGCCCCAAATCCCCAGTAAATCGTCGTGAATATGGCCCCGGCCAGCATGGTCAGCGCCGCAAGCAGAAACTGTCGGATTTCGGTATCCAGTTGCGCGCCAAGCAAAAGCTTAAAGGTTACTACGGTGATTTGACCGAAAAACAATTCCGTCGCATTTATGGCGAAGCCGAGCGCGTTAAAGGCGATACCGGTGAAAACCTGATTGGTCTGCTGGAGCGTCGTCTGGACGCTGTGGTTTACCGCGCCAAATTTGTGGCAACTGTATTTGCTGCACGCCAGTTTGTGAACCACGGCCACGTGACAGTGAACGGCAAAAAAGTGAACATTCCGTCCTATCAGGTAAAAGAAGGCGATGTGATCGAAGTGCGTGATCGTTCCAAGCAGATCGCTGTTTTACTGGAAGCAACCCAGTTGGCTGAACGTGACGTCCCTGAATATATTGATGCGGATCATTCCAAAATGACTGCAACATTTGTTCGTACACCAACATTGGGCGATGTGCCTTATCCGGTGATGATGGAACCAAACCTCGTGGTGGAATTCTACGCGAAGAACTAAACCTTCGCCGCATTAATTCAAAAGCCGCGTCGGGAAACCGGGGCGGCTTTTTTATAACTACGGGTTTTAACCCGAAAAATCTGGAGAAAAAAATGGCAGAAAGTAATTCCGTCGAGCGCAGTATTGAGCGCTTGTTATTTGCGTCACGCTGGTTGTTGGCGCCTATTTATCTGGGGCTTGTGCTGGCTTTGGGCATGTTGCTGGTGGTTTTCATCAAAGAACTGGTGCATTACTTGCCCCATACGCTTGAAATGACTGAAAAAGATCTGATCCTGTTCATTCTAAGCCTGATTGATCTGGCGCTGATCGGTAACTTGATGGTGATTGTAATCTTTTCCGGTTATGAAAGCTTTGTTTCAAAGCTGGATATTGCCAATGAGGCCGACAGGCCCAGCTGGATGGGATCGGTTGATTTTTCCGGTATTAAAATCAAACTGATCGCCTCGGTTGTGGCAATTTCCGCGATCCAGCTTCTGAAGCATTTCATGAAAATCCACAGCAACGAAGCCGATCTTGTCCGTGCTGCGCATGATTTGAAATGGCTGGTCACCCTGCACCTGACATTTGTGTTTTCCGGCGTAATGATGGCACTGATGGACTGGTTGAAATCACGTAGTAAATAAACGATTATTGCTTTGTACGCGTTAATATTAAATGCGTCTGGAAATGTGCCTGAGCCTCGTTTAAAAGGTTTTGGTAACAGGAGATTGCAGCATGGCGACTAAAATCCAACCACAACCTGGAATTTTGGACATTGATATTTACGTCAGCGGAAAAGCAGGGGTCGATGGTGTTTCCGAGGTGATAAAATTATCATCGAACGAAAACCCGTATGGGCCGGCTGATGCGGTGCAAAAAGCATTTCGCGATGCCTCTCACCAATTACACAGATACCCGTCAACCGACCATCTGCCATTGCGCCAAGCCATAGCTGCGGCGCATGATCTGGATGCTGACAGGATAATTTGCGGGGCGGGATCTGATGAAATCATCACCTTTCTTTGTCAGGCCTATGCCGGTGTCAACGACGAGGTATTGTTTACCGAACACGGTTTTTCGATGTACCGGATATCGGCCCAAGCGGCCGGCGCAACGCCGGTAGAAGCCAGGGAGCGCGAGCGGGTCACCGATGTGGATGCGCTGCTTGCGGCCTGCACGGACAAAACCCGTCTGGTTTTCATTGCCAACCCGAACAATCCGACGGGCACCATGATCGGCGGCAATGAAATTTGCAGGCTTGCTGATGGTATTCCGCCACAGGCAATATTGGTTCTGGACGGGGCTTATGCCGAATATGTGCAAGGTTTTGATGGTGGGGCAGCGTTGATTGAAGCGCGCCAAAATGTGGTCATGACCCGCACATTTTCTAAAATCTACGGGCTGGGCGGTTTGCGCATTGGCTGGGGTTATGGGCCGAAATCAGTGATTGATGTGCTGAACCGGGTTCGCGGCCCGTTCAATTTGTCCGAATCCCAAATGGCGGCGGCAATCGCAGCGGTTCAGGATCAGGATTACATCAATATGTGCCGCGATAAAAACACCGGTAACAGGGCTTGGTTGGCCGATGCGCTGGCCAAATTGGGGGTGCCGTCTGATACCTCGACCGCTAATTTCATTTTAGCCCGTTTTAGGAGTGAAAAAGAGGCGGTGGAATGTGACGCTTATCTGAAATCCCAAGGTCTGATTGTACGGCTGGTTAAAGGGTACAAATTGCCCAATTGTTTACGCATTACCGTCGGAGACGAGGCATCTTGCCGTCGTGTTGCCCACGCTGTGGCGGGGTTTTTAGGGGTGAATGATGACGCAAATATATAAACGCGTCGCGCTGATCGGATTGGGTTTGATCGCCGGATCAATGGCGCTTGCCATGCGCCGCGCAGGTTTGGCAGCTGAAATAACCGGCTATGCCAGATCCGAGAAAACCCGCAAAGTGGCGGCTGAAATCGGGTTGTGCGACAAGGTTTTCGATACGGCAGCCGAGGCGGTAAAAGATGCGGATCTGGTTGTTTTATGCGTGCCTGTCGGGGCAATGGCATCGGTTGCCGCCGAAATCGGGCCGCATTTAAAAAAGGGTGCAACGCTGACTGACGTTGGATCGGTCAAACGTGCGGTAATTGATGCGGTGTCGCCGCATGTGCCGGACGGGGTGCATTTTATTCCGGCGCACCCGTTGGCAGGTACTGAAAAATCCGGCCCTACATCGGGTTTTGCCGAATTGTTTGATGATCGCTGGTGTTTAATTGTGCCGGTACAGGGCACGGATGCGGATGCCATAAACCGGCTGCGAAATCTGTGGATCGCAATGGGGGCCAAGGTTGACGAAATGGAGGCTGACCATCATGATCTGGTGTTGGCCGTCACCAGTCACGCACCACATTTGATTGCCTACACAATGGTTGGCGTGGCCGATGATCTGGCGCGCGTCACAGATACCGAAGTGGTAAATTATTCGGCCGCCGGGTTTCGGGATTTCACCCGTATTGCAGCGTCTGATCCCACCATGTGGCGCGATGTTTTCCTAAATAACAAAGACGCCACACTGGAAATTCTGGGCCGTTTTACAGAGGAGCTGTTTGCCCTGCAAAGGGCAATTCGCACCGGCGACGGGGATCATTTGCATGACTATTTCACCCGCACCCGCAGCATTCGCCGTGGTATTATCGAGGCCGGTCAGGATACAGATGTGGCGGATTTCGGGCGCATAAAAGGTTAAGTATTTTCATGTTACGTGGTTTGTTTCTGTTACTGATTTGCACATTTTGGGGCCAATCTGCGCTGGCAAACGCACCACAACATTCCTTGCGACCCAAAGCGCGCCCAGTGGGGATAACCAGCTACGTGCCTCACAATGTGGTGGTTCCGGTTTATTATAATGCTAAAATCCGGCCCAAGCCACGGCCCGCAATTGTACCGGTTATGTTGGCACCTGATTTAACACCAGCGCCGTTGCAAAAAACCACGCGGCCAAATACGCTGGTTGTGGCTGTTAACGGAACTGGGCCTGTGCGCTCATTGCGCCCTAAACATCGTCCTAAAAACATGCGCCGTATTATTTCGCGTGCACGAAAAGCGGCTAGAAAATATGCAAAAAGCAGTCCGGATGTTAGCGGGCCAAAGCGTGGGTCGGTTTGCGGAGACCGGGCCATTCGCGGCCAGGCAATCGCGCGGATTCGCGGTCGGATAAGTGGCTGTGGTATTGCAAATCCGGTCAAGATTACTGCGGTTGACGGGGTGGCTCTTAGTACGCCCGCAACGATTGACTGCAACACCGCCAAAGCCTTGAAAACATGGGTCCGAAATGGTGCAAAGCCTGCTGTCGGACGCATGGGGGGCGGCATCAAATCCTTGCGTGTGGTGGCACATTATGCCTGCCGTAATCGTAATAATAAACGTGGCGGAAAACTATCGGAACATGCCAGAGGCAAGGCGATTGATATTGCTGCGATCAACCTGAAAGATGGCACATCGATCACCCTGCTGAAGGGCTGGCGTCACAAGCGTTACGGGCCTGTTTTGAAACGAATGCATAAATCTGCCTGTGGTCCATTCGGCACAGTGCTGGGGCCGAACGCCAATAGATACCATCTGGATCATTTCCATTTTGATACTGCCAGTTATCGCAGTGGGCCGTACTGCCGTTAAATTACTTTAAACGCGGTGCAGCTCCGATCGGGAAAATCCCGAGTGACATCTGGCCACCGGAAAAATTTAGCGGCACCTTGATAACATCATCGCCATCGGACATCCTTGCCATGGCGCTCAGGGAATTTTGAATGGTTGGGGCAAATTCGGGGTCAACCAGACCGGAATCTCTGGCCAGCCGAAACATTTTCTTCCATCCGGTGGCCGTCAGGTTCAGGGTTCCATCGGGATAGCCTTCGCTGTCAATTTTCAAAACGCCTTGGCTGGTGAATTTTACCGGCCCCCAGTTAAGGCCCAGATGATCCAGCCGTATTTCTGTAAGTTCAGGCCGCTGATCCCGCGTGGCGGTTAAATCAAAAGGTTTGCTGAAACCAAGGGTGCCATCAATCGAGAGCGTTTCGAAAAATTCAGGTTGCAAGCCTTGGGGGTCGAATAGTATCCGCAAATCCTCAGGCAGGGTTATGGTTTTTGCCAGCAGATCAAAATTGTAATTATTCGGATTTTCTTTGGTTTTATGGAATGCCAGATTGGCAGATTTGAGTGTGGTTTTCCACCCCAAGCTGGAAAAAACATCAAGGTTTTCCAGCCTGAAATCGAGGGTTTGAACAACAACAGCAGCTTTTAAAAAATCCCTAAAGGCAAAGCTGATCACCGCTTTCATTCCACTGCTATTGACTTGAAATTCCTGCCCGTGCAGATTCAGAATTTGGCGTGGGGCCATGATTGCGGTAATTTGGTAAGGTTTGAAACTGGGCGCATAAACCTGCATGAAAGCAGCGTTCCACAGGATACCGTTTTTAGTATCCGTCAGGCTTGGATTTGTCAGCACCGCGTTAAAACGCCCCGGAAAGCCTTGAATCTTCAGCCCCTCGTGGCTGATTTGCACGGGGTCCTCAGGGCCAAATTCGCCTGCAATCAAATCTGTCAGAGTTTTTTGTAAAAGGTTTGATCCGCCATACCAATAGCCGGTCCATAAAACGGATAAAATGATGCCAATAAATGAAAGTTTACGCATATTCGCCTCTTTTAACCTGTCATAAACTGGTGTTTACAGGCTTGATGAACAAAGGACCAGAATTGATGGCGCACTCCTGTGAAATGGCCCCTATTTGGGTGTTTGGATACGGATCACTGATGTGGAATCCGGGGTTTGAGTACACTGAAAAACAAATTGCACGTCTAAACGGCTATCACCGGTCATTTTGCATGCGCTCGATCCATCACAGGGGGACGGTGGAAAAACCGGGTCTGGTGCTGGCGCTGGATGCTACAAAAGATGCCTATTGTGACGGTTTGGCCTATCGGGTGGCGGGTGAAAATGCCGATCAGGTTCAGGATTATTTGCGCGAGCGCGAGCTGATTTCCTCGGCCTATCTGGAAACCAGCCAGCAAATTAATTTTCGCGATGGACGCCAGGTTCAGGCCGTAACCTATGTGATTGACGAAGATCACGAACAATATTGCGGCGGGCTGCCCTTGCAAGAGCAGGCGGAAATTATGGCAACGGCCATTGGCGGGCGTGGACCAAATGCCGAATATCTGCACAACACGGCAACCCATCTGCACGAATTGGGCATTTCGGATGCCGATCTGGATTGGTTATCGCAGCGGGTTAACGCATTGGTTTGAAAATCGCTGTTGGCATAGGTGCAACAAGCCTCTATCTTTGATTATACTAAAACAATCAGGGCAAGGACCACACTGATGGAGCAGCCGGACCGCGAGGTAAAGACGCATTTCACCCAACCGACAAGCCAGATTGTGGCGATGTTCGTGGTTCTGGGGGTTGTCGGGGTAGGTGCATTTGCATTATTTGCCCGGGTTCAGTCATTTTTCATGTCCAATCCGGTGTTGAACGGCTTTATTTTGCTGGTTTTTGTTATCGGGGTGTTTGCCTGTTTCTGGCAGGTTTTTCAGCTGATATATTCGGTGAAATGGATCGAAGAATTTGTCCTGAAGCGCGACGAAGATACGACGGACAATGCCCCCAGATTACTTGCCCCGTTGGCCACGCTTTTGCGCACGCGGGCAAAAGATATGCAAATCGGTGCAACCTCCTCGCGCTCGATGCTTGATTCCGTCGCCACCCGCATTGACGAGGCCCGCGATATTACCCGCTATATTGTTAATCTGTTGATTTTTCTGGGCCTGTTGGGCACGTTTTACGGGCTGGCAACCACGGTTCCGGCGCTGGTGGAAACCATTCAATCCTTGGCCTCAGATGATACTGGCGATGGGGCCGGCGGTTTTGCTCGTTTGATGTCGGGGCTGGAAAAACAGCTGGGCGGCATGGGCACGGCGTTTTCGTCCTCGTTGCTTGGCTTGGCGGGATCACTGCTGGTTGGTTTGCTTGAACTGTTTGCCAGCCACGGACAAAACCGGTTTTACCGCGATTTGGAAGAATGGATGTCAACCATCACGCGGCTGGGTTTTTCATCGGGTGACGGGGATGGCGGCGAGCAGGGCATGGTTGCCGGTGTGTTGCAATATATGTCGGACCAAATGGAAGCCATGCAGACAATGTTTACCCAATCCGACGTGAGCCGTACGATGGTGGATGAAAAGCTGGGCTCTTTGGCAATGTCGGTTGAACGGTTGACTGATCGAATGGCCAAAGACAACGAAACATCTGACGCCTTAATGCAGGTTGCCGATGGGCAAAATGCGTTGGTCCAGCTGCTAAGTAAGCAGGCTGAAGAAATTAACAGCGGCCAAGTAGATGCAGAAAGCCGGATGCGCCTTCGTTCAATTGATGTGCAATTGTTGCGCCTATTGGAAGAGATGAGTGCAGGCCGCCAAGAAATAACGGCCGAATTGCGAGGCGATTTAAAGGCGCTTACCCAGGCAATCCGCGCCGTGACCCCGAAATCCGGTGACGGAGGGGGGGCTGTCTGATGGCGCTAAGTCGTCGCACAGGCCAACGGTTTCAGGCCTCGATCTGGCCCGGTTTTGTCGATGCCATGACGGCGCTTTTGTTGGTGCTGATGTTTGTGCTGACTATTTTTATGGTGGTTCAGTTTGTTTTGCGCGAAACCATTTCCGGCCAAGCAACCGAACTGGATGATCTGAGCGCACAAATCGTCAACCTTGCCGATGCGCTGGGTCTTGAGCGCCAACATAGCCGGAAACTGGAAACCGATGTGGTGCGGCTGGGAAATGATCTGGAAACGGCACAAAGTCAGGCGGATGCACAACTGGCATTGATCGCGACCTTAACCACAAAGACAAATGCACAAGCCGCTGAATTGGAGCAGAATCGGGCCGCGATCACGCGTTTTGAAGCACAGGTTGCAACCCTGTTAAGCCAGCGTGATGCGGCATTGGGGCAGGGGCTGGCGCTGGAACAAAAACTGTCGGAACTGGATGGCGAACGCACGAAACTGATTTCCGAGCAAGAGGCCTTGCAACTGGCCTTGGCCAAGGTGCGGGGCGAGGTTGATGAACAACAGCAAGCGGCGCGCCTGGCGGCTGCCCGCCATGATGCCCTAAAGGCATTGACGGACGATTTGCGTAGCCGTGTTGTGGCCCGTGAAGAGAGTTTAAGCGATGCCTTGGCCCGCTTGGATGGGCTAAAGGCAAGCAAAACAACGCTTGAGACCGAACTTTCCACAGCCAATCAGCAGCTTTCAAAGATCGAAAAAACACGCCTTGCCGATTTGGCAGCGGCAAAGGCGCTGCGCGAACGGTTGCAGGGAATGCAAGCTGAGCTGAGCAAGGAAGAAGAGGCAAAATTGGCCGAGGCCGCTGCTGCCCAAGCGCTGCGGGACCGTTTAAAAAATGCCGACGCAGAATTAACCGCGATGACACTGGCGTTGGAAGAACAGCGAAAACAGGCCGAAAATACGCTTACCTTGTTGGCCGCTGCCGAGGCTGCCAAGGCTGATTTAAATGAAAAGCTGGCGGCTGCAATATTGGCAGCCTCTGAAAATCAGAAAAATGACAAAGAGTTGCAAAGCGATCTGGCGGCCGCATTGGCCGCCAAACTAAAGGCCGAGCAAGACGCCGAGGCGCAGTTGAACGCGGCCGAACAAAAAGCGGTTTTGCTGGCGGCGGCCCAAGGAAAATTGAGCGATGTGAAAGCCCAAAGTGCAAAAGAGCAGCGCAGATTAGCGCTGTTGAACCAGCAGGTTGCCGCACTTCGGGGGCAATTGGGATCGTTGCAAAAATTGCTGGATCAGTCGGTTGCCAAGGATGTGGCGGCTAATATCCAGATACAATCGCTTGGCACAAAACTAAACACAGCCTTGGCGCGGGTTGCGGCCGAAGAAAAACGCAGGCGCGAGTTGGAGCAGGCGGAACGCGAAAGGATTGAGGCCAAGGCTAAAGATCTGGAGCGCTATAAATCCGAGTTTTTTGGCCAATTACGCGAGGTTTTGGGCGATGAAGATGGCGTTCGGATCGAGGGGGACCGGTTTGTGTTTTCATCCGAGGTTTTATTTCCTTCGGGGTCGGTAGATCTGTTGTTTGAGGGTAAGTCCCAGATTGCCAGAATCGCAGAGATTTTGCGCCGCGTATCCAAGGATATTCCGGCCGAGATTGATTGGGTAATCCGAGTGGATGGCCATACCGATAATGTGCCTTTGTCCGGTTTTGGCCGCTACCGCGACAATTGGGAGCTTAGTCAGGGGCGAGCATTATCTGTGGTGCGATTTATGTCAGAAGAATTGGGCATTGCGCCAAACCGGTTGGCGGCCAACGGATTTGGTGAATATCAACCGATCAATCCGGAAAATACGCCAGCAGCGCGGGCGCAAAACCGGCGGATTGAATTGAAGCTAACCGAAAGGTAGCAGATCGATTACCCAAGGTTATTTGACTTCAATACTGGTTTTTCGTTCGGCTATGATGTTGCTGCCGCGCATAATTTTTACGGTTCCGCGATAACGGCCTTTGACCCAATCGGTGCCTTTGTTGCGTTTTCCCGAGGCGCGAAAATATTGGACCTGTTTTTTACCGAGCCTAATTTTCTGATGACTGAAAACCCCGTTGGGACCGGTGATGTTCAGCACAATTGTATCATTTGGCAACCCACCAAAAGCATGCCCCCAAAGCACCAAAGCAGGCGCATTTACCGCTAGAAACGGCAACGGGTTTCCGTCTGCTTTTATGTCTGCGTAATTCGGTATTTTACTATCAAATCCGAGCTGGATAATGCCACTGGCAACATAAGGAAGCGGTTTGTGCCACAGGCTGTTTCGATCCGGGTTATTGCAGGTAAGCGTATCACTTACATCAAATGGATCAACAATCCGGTCGTTCTTGCGCACGGCCAGATGCACATGCGGGAACTGGGTTTTGCCGCTTAAACCAACTTGGCCTAACACATTACCTTTGGCAACGGACTGGCCCTTTTCAACAATGATCGAGCCTTGTTTCATGTGGCAGTACATGGTTGTCCAACCATCATTATGGCGGATTTTGATGCCATTACCACATTCAGTTCCATCGGTGTCGACATCAGGGGCGCCGAGGCTACCATATTTGATGTCCGGCATGTGGTTTCGTGTGGCGATTACGGTGCCGGATGCGGCGGCCAAAACATCAACACCTTCTTGCATCACGTCAATGTTGGGCAGGGCAATATCGGTGCCTTTGTGGCCGTCATAGCTCAGGCTTCCACAGGAAAAATCGGAAACGCCCGGCCCTTCATCGCGATCAACATAGTGTTGAACATAACAGGTTTCACCAAGAATACAGTCAATTGGCAAGCCAAGAACTGGTTCTTTTGCCGCAATGGGTGCAGCAAAAAATAGTGTAAAAAATAGCAGTAAAAACCGCATCAGTCGGCAGTTAGCAGGGGCGGTTTATTGCCTGAAAGACGCCGTTTTGCTGTCGGCAGTATTTCGATATCCAATTCACCGTTCTTGATTCCAACCTTGACCAGCCCACCTTTGACCAGTTTGCCAAATAACAGCTCTTCTGCCAGTGGTTTTTTGATGTGCTCCTGAATGACACGCGCCAGCGGCCTTGCGCCCATTTTGTCATCATAACCTTTTTTACCCAGCCAGTCGGCCGCGGCTTTGGTAATTTCCACCGAAACATTTCGGTCCATCAGTTGCGCTTCCAGTTGCAGCACGAATTTTTCAACCACTTGCGCAATCACATCCTTGCCAAGCGGCGCGAAACTGATCACTGCATCCAGACGGTTGCGAAATTCCGGCGTGAATAGACGCTCGATTGCGGCGGTGTCTTCGCCGGTCCGGCGCTCGCGGCCAAATCCGATCGCCTCTTTTGCCATTTCGGCGGCACCGGCGTTGGAGGTCATGATCAGGATCACATTTCGAAAATCCACATCGCGGCCATTATGGTCGGTCAGTTTTCCGTGGTCCATGACTTGCAGCAGAATGTTGTAAACATCCGGGTGCGCCTTTTCCATTTCATCCAGCAACAGCACGCAATGGGGGTGTTGATCGACCCCGTCTGTCAGCATCCCGCCCTGATCAAATCCAACATAGCCCGGAGGTGCGCCGATCAGACGCGACACGGCGTGTTTTTCCATATATTCCGACATGTCAAAGCGCAGCAGCTCCACACCCAGATTATCGGCCAGCTGTTTTGCGACCTCGGTTTTACCCACACCGGTCGGGCCGGCAAACAGATAATTACCGATGGGTTTTTCAGGCACGCGCAGACCTGCGCGTGACAGTTTAATTGCAGAGGCCAGTGCCTCAATCGCAGGTTCCTGCCCAAACACCACGCGTTTTAATGATTTTTCCAGATCACGCAGCAATTCAGTGTCGTCTTTTGAAACTGTTTTGGCCGGAATACGGGCCAGTTTAGACACAACCGCCTCGATTTCCTTAACGCCAATGGTTTTACGTTTTTTGCCTTCAGACAGCAGATGTTGCGCCGCGCCAGCCTCGTCAATTACATCAATGGCTTTGTCGGGCAATTTACGGTCATTCATATAACGCGACGACAGCTCGACGGCGGTTTTGATCGCGTCCATTGTGTAGCGAATGCCGTGATGTTCCTCAAAATAGGTTTTCACACCTTTCAAAATCTTGATGGTGTCCTCGACCGAAGGTTCGTTCACGTCGATTTTCTGGAACCGGCGCGACAGGGCGCGGTCTTTTTCAAAATGCTGGCGATATTCCTTGTAAGTGGTGGATCCCATGCAGCGCAACTTACCGCCCTGCAAGGCCGGTTTTAGCAGATTGGACGCATCCATCGCCCCGCCAGAAGTAGCCCCGGCACCGATAATTGTGTGGATTTCATCAATGAACAGCACCGCGTCATCGTGATTTTCCAGCTCTTTCATCACGTCTTTCAGGCGTTCTTCGAAATCGCCGCGGTATTTGGTGCCCGCCAGCAATGCGCCCATATCTAATGAATAAATCGTGGTTTGAGAAAGAATGTTTGGCGTTTCCCCGCTAATGATTTTGCGTGCCAGACCTTCGGCAATGGCGGTCTTGCCAACACCGGGATCCCCAACCAAAAGCGGGTTGTTTTTACGCCGCCGGCACAACACTTGAATGCAGCGCTCAACCTCGGATGCGCGGCCAATCAGCGGGTCAATATCGCCCTCGGTGGCTTTTTCGTTCAGATCAACGCAATATTTGGCCAGCGCGCTTTCTTTTTTCTGGGTTTGGCCCTCAAACGGTTCTTCGCCAAATTCCGCACCGGTTAGGGGACGCGGTTCGCCAAAATCCGGATCCTTAGCCACACCATGCGAGATGAAATTAACCGCATCATAACGGCTCATGCCCTGATCTTGCAGGAAATAGGCCGCATTGGATTCGCGCTCGGCAAAAATTGAAACCAGCACATTTGCGCCGGTCACTTCGGTGCGTCCGCTGGACTGCACATGGATGGCCGCGCGCTGGATCACCCGTTGAAAGGCGGCTGTTGGCACGGCTTCTGATCCCTCGACCGTGGTTTCCAGCGTGGCCAGATCATCGTCGATGAAATCTTCCAGCGTTTTGCGCAAGGTGGCCATATCAACATTACAGGCCTGCATAACCTTGGCCGCATCCGGTTCATCAATCAACGAGAGCAGCAAATGTTCCAGTGTGGCGAGTTCGTGCTTGCGTTCATTGGCCAGCGCCAATGCAGAATGGATTGCTTGCTCTAATGTGTTCGAGAATGATGGCACGCGATGCGCTCCTACGTTTGTTTTAGGGTCGGTTATCCAACCTATGTGCTGATAACCTTAAAGTTTGGTGCGATTGGATGCAACTTCAAGGGTTTTTGTGCCGATTTCAATCACAATCGCATGTATCTTGACTAATATTCGGCATTTTGGTGCTGCTAAAATTGTCTTTGCGCCGCCGGATCTCGGTAAACACAGCTGTGTTGCTGGCTGATTCCATGCCCAGATTGGTCCTGATTTCGGCTGAATCGGGGCGTAAAAACGGGTTGGTGGCCTGTTCGTCCGCCAGCAATGATGGCACGGTGGGCATGTTTTGGCTGCGGGCTTTGATGATTTGCAGGATGCGGTTTTTCAAGGCCGGATTGTTCGGCTCGATGCTATAGGCAAAGCTGGCGTTGGACTGGGTGTATTCATGGCCGGAATAAACCATGGTGATGTCAGGCAGGTTGATCAGTTTTGACAAGCTTTGCCACATTTGGGCGGGGGTGCCTTCAAACAGCCGGCCGCAGCCCAGCGCCATCAGGCTATCGGCGGTAAACAGGGCGGCGTTGCGCGGAAAATGAAAGGCGATATGGCCGATTGTGTGACCCGAAACATCAATCACCACGCCGTGGTTGCCGCCGATTGAAACCGTGTCGCCTTCGATCAGTTCCGTGTCCAGCCGGGGCAAACGATGCGCATCGGCTTTGGCCCCGATCACCTTGGCCCCATAGGCAGATCGCAGCTCCTCGACCCCGTCGATATGGTCGTAATGATGATGGGTAATCAGGATTTGCGTCAGGTTCCAGCCGCGCAATTTCAGCTCTGCGATGATTGGCGCGGCCTCGGGCGCATCCACCAGCGCGGTTTGCCCGCTATCAGGGTCATGCAGCAAAAAGGCGTAATTGTCGGATAAACAAGCGACGGTGACGATTTGTAGTGGCATTGCGGGCTGTCCTTTTGGGGCTGATGCATTCATAGTCTTGCCGATTGGCCGGTCAGACGCAATACTGGCTTTGTGCAAAAGGATATCACTTATGAACAAAGCTCCGATAGAAACACCCTATTTCGGGCCAAAAGGAACGCCGATGGGCGACGGGCGCATAAATGCAAGATCGGCGGTGAAGAATGGCGCGGCGATTTACGACTGCATCGCGGCTTATCTGCCCGAACGCGGCACGGTTTTGGAGCTGGCCAGCGGCACGGGACAGCACATTGCCCAATTGGCAACGCGCCATCCCCGGATAAACTGGCAACCCAGCGATGTGATTGATGAACGGATGGCGTCAATAAACGCCTGGCGCGAACATGCGGGGGCAAAAAACCTGCTGGCCCCGATTTTGCTGGATGCTTGCGGCGACTGGCATGAACAATTGCCCGATGATATTGGCCTGATCCATCTGGCCAACCTGTTTCATGTCATCAGCAAAGACGCGGCGCAGAACGTCATTCGGGGCGCGGCCGATGCGCTAACCCAAGGCGGGTATTTCTTTGTTTACGGACCATTTCGGGTTGGCGGTGAATTCCGCAGCCAGTCCGATGCCGGTTTTCATGCCAGCCTGACCCGCAAACACCACGCGGTTGGCTATAAAGATCTGGAATGGATGCAACACCAAATGGCCGCTGCGGGACTGGAGTTTTGCAACCTGCATGACATGCCCGCCAATAATCTGGTGCTGGTGGCCTGCAAGGGGTGTGCGCCCCGTATTTCATAACCGTATTCCATAGCTGTATTTCATAAACTTGCAACTGGCGGATGATCTCTGGGTTTTAGTGTGCTAAGAGCAGATAAATGCAGCCAGACAGGTAATCAAAATGCATCTTGATGTGCTTGACATGAAAGCCTTTTATTATCGCTCCATGCTGGGCCGTGTGGCGCAAAATGCGGTGCGTGGTCGCTTGCTGGAATTGTGGCCCGAGGCCCGTGGCCAAACCGTGGTTGGTTTTGGCTTTGCCGTGCCGTTGCTGCGCCCCTATTTGCCACAGGCCCGCCGTGTTACCGGTTTAATGCCGGGACCGCAGGGGGTGATGTCATGGCCGGCGGGGCAGGTCAATGTTTCGGTGCTGTGCGAAGAAACCCTGTGGCCGATCGACACCGGATCGGTTGATAAACTGGTGGTGATGCACGGGCTGGAAACCAGCGAACATGCTTGGGATTTGCTACAGGAATGTTACCGCGTTCTGGGCCCCGGTGGCAGCGCGGTGTTTGTGGTGCCAAACCGGGTTGGCCTGTGGGCGCGCAGCGATAAAACACCGTTCGGATACGGGCGTCCCTACAGTTTGCATCAGCTTGAGGCCCAGCTGAAAAGCCACGGTTTAATTCCCGAACGCCACCGCTCGGCGCTGTATTCACCGCCATCTGCCAAACGGTTCTGGCTGCGCACGGCGGGGATGTTTGAAAGCATCGGGCAACGATTGCCGATGATCACGGCCGGCGGGGTTTTGATGGTCGAGGTTAGCAAACAGATACCGGCCCCCAAACGCCCGGGGCTAAGCGAGGCGGTGCGCCGGCCTTTGCGGATACTGGAGGGGATGAAGGTGCCCGAGGCAAAACCGGTGGCGGGGTTAAGCGGCCACAGCCCGACTTGCCAAAACCGCGCTGATAAGGCAGATTGCCCGCCATGGTAGAGATTGCAGATATCAATGATCGGGAAAGTCTGGAAAAATGGCTGGATGGCCAAAGCCGCGAGGTGTCGATCTGGATGGGACGCCGCGCCGCCGCGGGGGTGCTGCCAGTCTATTGGCGGTGGGTTGCCT
>DOHJ01000181.1:0-3105 GCA_003535335.1 Paracoccaceae bacterium
TGCTGGACGCTTTTTGAAACGACTTATGGCAATATCAGACAAGGAAGGGAATAGCATAAAACTTTGCGACAGAACTGTTTAATGCACCGCACCAACCTGCAAGGTCATCGCCTCATAAGACCGCAATAAGGGACGCGCTAATGCAATATGGCGTGGGATTTCGTGTACTGATAGTTCTGATAATAAAGTTGAATTACACACTTCCAGATTATCTGTAATGTTGCCAATGAACAAGCTTTCCATTTTGCAGCCGGCAACATTAATGATTTGGTGTTGGTCAAATAACAACTGATATAAATCTATATTTTTAGCATTGGATGCTTCGGGTATCACATTTGTTTGGTTGGCAATGTGACGTGCTTCAGCCAAAATGCTTTCTTCTCCAAATAAATATTCTACCTCATCATTTTCAAAAACAATCCTCTGTTCAGGTGCAATCAGAATATCACGGGTTAAGCCAAAATACGGGGCTCTTAAACGCAAAGGACAAAATAAACCCGTCATCGGCACCGTCCGCGAGCAGACCCAACGAACAGGTTGTGGGCCATGGTCTGCTGTCATCACCATATCTTTGGGCTTCAACTGTTCTATCGGGACCATACCGAATGGTGTTTCTATTGGAGATCCTTTGGCAATGCTCGGAATAAACCCTACAGGTTCAATTTGATCTGATACAGCTAGAAAATCAACTCTGGGGGCGATACTCGTTGCGTCATTTTGAGATATCAGTGCATTTATTAGCGTCAGGGGGAAAGGTAGTGGGTTGTCGGATTCAGCCTGCATTAGGGACCCATTTTCAGGGTCCTCAACTGATAAAAGAGCCTGTTTTTTTATCGTATCCCAAGAATATGTTATCCGTAATTGTTCAGGGGGATCTGATAGATATTCACTGATAGCGAGCCGGTTCACAGCCATTCCAAGCCGAAATTCCACAATAGTTTCGCCGTTTTCATTCATCCAGACAGTCAAACTACAGTTGGAAGCAGTTTTGTCTTGATAGTCCAGCACAAGCCCATCTGACAATGGCGCATGTTTGACAGATAATTCAATAATTATACTGCCTATCTTTAAATCTGCTCCGGCACTGTTGGGGCTACTTAAACAATTCGTGGCCATCATGCGTGCCTGAGTGGCCTGTGAAAGCAACATTTCGTCATTTTTTGCAAGCCAGATCATACTCATACTCTAAGCCGCCATAGTATTACTATTTGCTAATACCTGAGCCTCGTAACCACGTAAGGTCCGACGCGCAGCGGGGCTGTATCCAAGTCCAGTATCAGGGTCTATTTCAGGGAATATGGCATATATTTCATCAACTACTTTTTTCTCAAAGCAATGGCTGGTTTGTGGTCCGGGTAAGAAACTTTCTGTGGTAAGGCCCTCGGAAAATATAATCTGGTGTTGATCAAACAAAAGATGGACATAGGTCACATCACCACCTTCTTGAATACACACGGATTTATGATTTACCAAGTATTTGGCAGATATTAGCACTTCGCTTTCGCCAAATAATAGTTCGGCCAGATAATCACGGATCAACACGCGGTGCTGCGGGGAAACCAGCAATGTGCGGTGTTTACCAAAGGTGTTTTCCTCGATACGGATCGGGGCAAATTTATCTGTTGCAGGTACGCTGCGCTGCCCAATCCAACACAATGGCTGCGGACCATTATCGTGGGTCATAACCAAATCACCGGGCAATAACGATTCAACGGGGACCTCGCCATCGGGCGTTAAGATCATCGTACCGCTGACAAAACATGGAATAGTGCTAACCGTTACAAATCCTACATCGGTGGATCCGTCCGTGCTTTCAACCCCGTAGGTAAAGCTGATATCTTCAACATCATTATCTGCTACTATGGTGAACGTGCCATCAGCATTTAGCGTCACACTTTGGCCCGAGGCAAGTGTGATAGTGTCACCAACAACAACCGCAACTCCATTAATATGCGTAATCGTTAATGTGCCGCCGGTTGTATTTATGTCATTTGCCAGTGCGTCAACAATCTCGGTCCCGTTGGCATGCATGGTCGCAGTATCGTCCATTGCAACCAATGTTGTTTGTACGCTGTCACCGGCAATTAGTAAGTTGGTATCATATACCGCATCACCCTGATCTGCCACGCCAATCCGGATTGAATTAACCTCGTCTGCATTTACCGGGATTGTCAGGGTTAGCGTAATCGTCATTCCATCCATTTCAGAGTTGAATAGATCAGTAGTGTTATTAAGGAATTGATTTATATTCGCGCCTGAATTGATGTTTTGAACACCTATATCACCGTCCCCGATCGTTACAGGAACATATGTTCCATTTACCCAAACCCCGACAATATCATTATAGGATGTCCAGTATTCCGGGTATTCTTCCGAACTAAGTGTGAGCTGAATAGTCATCGTATCACCCGTCGGGATGAAATCGACATCCAGTATCGAGGCATCATAGGTCTGGCCACCGGCAATAGCGTTAAAACCAGCATCGTTATTTATACCCGATGTGTTGGTGGACGTGCCGGTATGCTGATTGGATTGCCCGTTTGAATTGGTGAAATCACGAGCCCTACCTGTAGACAGGATTACCCCCGTATCACCCGGGGTTGCGCCCGGTGCAGTTGCATCACCATCTGTATAGATGCCGGATGATCTTGCATCACCTGAGTAGCTCGCGCTTACAACAGTAACACCATCGCCAAATATTTCATCGGCCATCTGCATAGCAGTGGCACTTGTATCAATCGGAAGCTCGGAAGCTGCTACCACGCCTGTCCCCAATTCGCTGGAAACAGCGCAAACGCCTGTCTGTCGGGATTACTCCCCTGGCCCCATTTTTGGTAGCCGGTTTATTGCTCGGTCGGACCACGTTGGATCCTGCGTTTGCCCTGCCTCGGGTTTGTTATTTATCACAGTAAGAACAAAAAAATGCTGCTTTGTTAACCCCTTATCAACATAATCACCCATCTCGCGCGCGAATATGTCTCTTGCACGCAACAGGATTTTGGCTTGCATAGGATTGTCGTGGGTTAGGGAACAATATATGGGTGTTTTAACAAAAGGAGACACAAGATGATTTCCCCCACGGACCCCGTAAAACTAACGGCCGAC
>DOHJ01000181.1:3489-4379 GCA_003535335.1 Paracoccaceae bacterium
CTGCTAACAACTGCCGGATTTTCCTGCTCGCGGGTTGACCGTGGCGAGGTTTCAAACCTGTTCGCCCGTTGGGGTAAAAAGGGGCATCCGCGCACATTCGGGTTTAACGGTCATACCGATGTTGTACCCGTTGGCGACGAAGCAGCCTGGAGCAATCCGCCATTTTGCGGCGACATCATCGATGGCTGGCTTTGGGGCCGTGGTGCGACCGATATGAAATCAGGCGTAGCCGCATTTGCAGCCGCTGCAATTGATTTTGTTTCGCAAACCCCGCCAGATGGATCAATCATTCTGGCAATCACTGGCGACGAGGAAGGCGATGCCGTGGATGGAACTGTGGCTTTGTTGGATTGGATGACCACTGAGGGCGAAGCGATGCAGGCCTGTTTAGTGGGCGAGCCGACCTGCCCCGATAAAATGGGCGAGATGATGAAAATCGGGCGTCGCGGATCGATGACCGCCTTTATTACGATCAAGGGAACCCAAGGCCACGCCGCCTATCCGCACCGCGCCAACAACCCGATGCCGTCAATGGTGCGCTTGATGGACCGGCTGGCCACAAAGCAACTGGATCAGGGGACCGCGCATTTTGACGCCTCTACCTTGGCAATAACGACAATCGACACGGGCAATCGGGCGACCAACGTTATTCCAGCCCAAAGCAAGGCAACCGTAAATATCCGGTTTAACGATGCGCATAGTTCCGGTTCATTAAGTGAGTGGCTGCAAAATGAAGCAGATAAGGTCTCTGCCGAAACCGGCGTAAAAATCGAGATGAAAATTAAGGTTTCGGGTGAAAGCTTTATCACCCCGCCGGGCCCGCTTTCAGATTTGATCGCGTCTGCAGTTGTGGCTGAAACCGGTGTTACGCCCGTTTTGTCCACATCCGG
>DOHJ01000181.1:4715-11538 GCA_003535335.1 Paracoccaceae bacterium
GGCACTTCGGATGCGCGGTTTGTCAAGAATCATTGCCCCGTGGTTGAATTTGGTCTGGTTGGCAAAACCATGCATCAGGTGGACGAGCGGGTTGAGGTGGTTCAGATTGAGCAGCTGAAACAAATATATACACGGATTTTACGTGACTATTTCGCATGAAACCGCAAATATTCGAAACCGATGACCTTGATAGTTGCTTATCACTGCGCCGCGCGGTTTTCATTGACGAGCAAGGGGTTCCCGAAGCTGAAGAGCAGGATGAATATGATGCAAATGCGATTCACTTATTGGCAACAGATGGGAACATAGCCGTTGGATGTGCCCGAATTGTATTAAATGATCATGTAGGAAAGATAGGGCGCGTTTGTGTGTTAAAATCACATCGTGGCGCGGGATTAGGCTCTGATTTAATCAATGCAGCCCTAACGTGGCTTCAAAAAGAACAAGGCGTTAAATTGGCCCGGTTAGGGGCGCAAACTCATGCATTGGGGTTTTATGAACGTTTGGGTTTTGCGGTTGTCGGACCTGAATATCAGGATGCGGGCATTGCGCATTTTGATATGGAGCGTAAGCTTTGAGGCAGAAAAATCTAGTCCTTATGCTAAAAGAACCCCGCGCGGGCCGTGTTAAAACCCGTCTTGGCCGCGATATTGGCATGACAGTTTCGGCATGGTGGTTCCGCCATCAGGTAAACCGCTTGTTGCGCGATTTAACAGATCCGCGTTGGCAACTTATTTTATCAGTCTCGCCTGACATCGAAGGACTACAAAGCCGAGTTTGGCCCGCACATTTTATGCGGCTGCCACAGGGCAGAGGCGATTTAGGTGTCCGGATGAGGCGGGTTTTTCATAACGCACCGATGGGACCTGTGGTAATTATCGGCGGCGACATACCCGGGATTAGCCGCCACCACATTTCCCAAGCTTTTGATGAATTAGGCAAGAATAGAGCCGTTTTTGGCCCTGCCACAGACGGAGGCTACTGGTTGGTTGGCTTGAAACGCACAACACCCCTGCCAGCGGGTTTATTCAAGCGAGTCCGCTGGTCCAGCAAACATGCTTTGGCAGACACTCTGGCCACAATGCCTGAATATAATCCCGCTATGATATCGACATTGCAAGATGTGGACACCGCCGCTGATCTTGCCAAGATTGGCCGATGACGCCAGCGCACAAGCGTGCTAGATCATTCAAATGAAACGTATTCCAACAAAGCAGGAAATCTTGAACTGGATTTCCGATAACCCGACCCTGACCAACAAACGCGATATCGCTCGTGCCTTTGGCATCAAGGGTGCCGCGCGTATTGACTTGAAACGTATCCTGCGAGAGCTGGAAGCAGAGGGTCATTTGCAAAAACGCAATAAAACCTATCGTGACCCTGATAAATTGCCGCCAGTCAGTATTTTGCAGATTTTGGCACCGGATATGAACGGTGATTTATTTGCACGCCCGCTGGAATGGCATGGCGAAGCCGCCGAGCCTAAGGTTTTACTGATTCATAAATCCTCTGATCCTGCGCTGGGCGAAAATGACCGGATATTAGCCCGCTTAAGCGAAGTGAAGGATGAGGATCATCAATACGAGGGCCGTTTGATCCGCCGTATCGGCACAAATCCAATCCGCCTGCTGGGGGTTTTCCGCAAATATTCTGACGGTGGCCGTATCCTGCCGATTGACAAGGGCAGCGACAAGGAATGGCAAGTTAACGAGCGCGATATAAATGGTGCCAAAGATGGCGAACTGGTGCAAGCAGAGCGCAGCGGTCCTAAAAATCGCATGGGCTTGCCCAATGCGCGCATTGTAAATCGTTTGGGGGATCCATCCCAACCCCGCGCCGTTTCACTGATTGCCATACATCAACACGATATTCCCGACCAATTTCCAGATGAGCTGATAGCAGAAGCTGACAAGGCCAAGCCCGCACCGCTGGGAAAACGAGAGGATTTGCGTGAAATGCTGCTGATCACAATTGATCCGGCCGATGCGCGTGACCATGATGATGCCTGTTATGCCCATGCCGATGATGATCCAAAGAACAAGGGTGGCCATGTGGTTTGGGTGGCAATTGCCGATGTGGCTCATTACGTCACACCCGGATCAGAACTGGATATCGAGGCACGCAAGCGCGGCAATTCCACCTATTTCCCCGACCGCGTTGTGCCCATGTTGCCAGACCGGCTGTCGGGTGATTTGTGCTCATTACACGAAGGCGTTCCACGGGCTTGCATGGCTGTACGGATGGTGCTGGATTCTAGCGGTAACAAGATTAGTCATCGTTTTTGCCGTGCAATGATGAAATCAGCGGCATCACTGAATTATGAAGAGGTGCAAGCGGCAATAGATGGTGAGCCAAATGACAAGGTAAAACCGCTACTTTCCCCTGTATTAGAGCCACTTTATGCGGCCTATTATGCCTTGCGAGAGGCGCGAAAACATCGTCAACCGCTGGATCTGGATTTACCTGAACGGCGGATTGAATTGTCAGATGACGGGAATGTAAAGGCTGTGAATTTCAAAGAACGTCTGGACGCTCACCGGATGATCGAAGAATTCATGGTGCTGGCAAATGTTGCTGCTGCCGAAGAATTGGTTAGCAAGCGCACACCACTGCTTTTTCGGGTGCATGAAGAGCCAAGCCCTGAAAAACTGGATGCTTTGCGTAAAGTCGCTGTGTCAGCTGGATTAGTCTTGGCCAAAGGGCAGGTTTTACAAACGCGTCACCTAAACAATCTGCTAACGCAGGCAGCGGGTACCGAGTTTAGTGAACAGATTAACCTGTCAACTTTGCGCTCGATGACCCAAGCCTATTACGGGCGCGAAAATTTTGGGCATTTCGGTTTGGCTTTGAAAAATTACGCCCATTTTACCTCACCTATTCGGCGTTATTCCGATTTGATCGTGCACCGCGCATTGATAACGGCGAATAAGTGGGGTTCTGATGGTTTGCAGCCTGATGAAATTGAGCGCCTTGAAGAAACCGCCAAACACATATCCGATACCGAGCGGCGCTCAATGATGGCAGAGCGTGATACAACAGATCGTTATCTGGCGGCGTATTTATCCGAACGTATCGGTGCCGAATTTAACGGACGTATTTCCGGCATTGCCAAATTTGGTGTGTTTGCCCGACTGGATGAAACCGGCGCAGATGGTTTGATACCAATCCGTACCTTGGGGCGTGAATATTTTCGCTATGACCCCGACAATCAGACACTAACGGGCGAAGAAACGGGGTTAAAGCTTGGTTTGGGTGTGCCGGTTACGGTTCGTTTGGCTGAATCTGTTGCGGTAACCGGTGGTTTAATTCTAGAGCTGTTGTCAGTCGACGGTAAAGCAATATCAAAAGGCAGCGGGCGGCGATCAGGCAAAGGGCCGGTACGTCGCAAAGCCAACAAGTCTCGACGCAAAACCGCGAAAATAAAACGCAAAACTGCCCGAAACTGAAAGTGAACTGGCCGTTTGGAAAACCACAATAGCGCTTAAGCAACCATCGTTTCAGCTTTCTTCAGGTCAACGCTGACAAGCTGGCTAACCCCGAGTTCAGCCATTGTCACGCCAAACAACCGATCCATTCGCGCCATCGTCACAGCGTGGTGGGTGATAATCAAAAATCGCGTATCGGTGCGACGAGTCATTTCGTCCAGCATGTCACAAAAACGGGTGACGTTGGCATCATCAAGTGGCGCATCAACTTCGTCCAGCACACAAATTGGCGCGGGGTTGGCAAGGAAGACGGCAAAAATCAGCGCCAATGCTGTAAGCGTTTGCTCGCCACCCGATAGCAGGGAAAGTGTCGACAGTTTCTTGCCCGGGGGCTGACACATGATTTCCAGACCGGCTTCAAGTGGATCATCACTTTCAACCAAAACCAGCTTGGCCTCACCGCCGCCGAACAGGTGTGAAAACAACAGACCAAAGTTGGAATTTACTTGTTCAAACGCAGTTAATAGGCGTTCGCGACCTTCTTTATTCAGGCTGAAAATGCCCGTGCGTAATTTCTTGGTCGCCTCTTCCAGATCCGTTTTTTCACCCAGCAAACTATCATGTTCTTCCTGTACTTCCTTGGCGTCTTCTTCGGCCCGCAAATTCACCGCGCCCAGCGCGTCCCTTTGCCGTTTTAAACGGTTTATACTGGCTTCAATATTTTCGGATGACGGCATTTTATCCGGGTCTACATCCAGATTTTCAAGCAGATCTTGCGGTGTAGTTTCCTGTTCTTCCTCGATTCGATCCACCGCATAAGCCACAGTTTCCTTGGCAGCGTCAGCGCGGGCTTCGGCACGGGCGCGGGCTTCGCGGTCTTGGGATGCGTTGCGTTCAGACTGGCGTTCTTGATCAACAGCATCGCGTAAAATGGTTTCAGCCTCGGCCAGATTATCGGCCGCTTTACGGCGCCGGGCTTCGGCATCATCAATGGCATCAGTTAGCTCATCGCGCTTGGCTGCGATTTCCTCAGGCGCTGCACTGGCTTCTTTCAGCTCGGCTTCGGATAAGGATTTGCGCTCACTCAGTTCTGAAATGCGTTTTTCTGCAGTTTCCAAACGGTATTTCCAGCCAGAAACCTCCGTGGTAATTTCCTGACTGCGCTTGGTCCTTGCGTCGCCTTCACGGCGCAACTCATCAAATGCGCTGCGCTTGGTCATCATGGTAATCCGTGCGGCTTCAACTGTCATTTTGGTGTCTTCAACCTCGGCACGGGCTGTCTCCAGATCAGCCAGATCAGACGCGGAATTTTCTGCTTCTCGCAAACGCTGGCGCGCTTCGGATGCTTCTTCTTCAAAACGTCTAACCGCAAGGCCAAGGTTTTCAAGCTTGCCTGTGGCAATGCTTTGGTCGGCCTCTGCCTTTGACAAAACACGGTTGGCTTCTGTTACACAACGATCTGCATCACGCCTTGCATCACGCGCTTTTTGGTCATCAAGCGTCAAGCGCTTTAATTCGGCCGACAGTAAATCATGCGCACGTGAAGTGCCTTCGGCCTTGGCGCTTGCTTCTTCCAGATCGCGTTTTAATTCAACCAACCGGTTTAATTGTTGCAAGCGCAGCGCAGCGGCACTTGGGGCGTCTTCGGCACCTGCGCGAAATCCATCCCAACGCCATAAATCCCCCTCAAGACTGACAAGCCGCTGACCGGGCTTTAGCTCGGCTTGCAGTCGCGCACCATCTTGGGCATTTATCAATCCAATTTGGCCGACACGACGGACCAGAACTTCGGGAACTGTCACAAAATTACTTAGGGAATCTATGCCATCGGGCAATGTTTGTGAAACTGGATAAGCAGGTAAAACGGCCCAGCCAGAAGAACCTTTCGGCCCAATTTCAGGCGCACGCAAATCATCGGCCAATGCAGCGCCCAGCGCCTTTTCATACCCAGACTGAACCTGCAAATCATCCAGAACCTGACCACCTTCGGCTGTGTCACGATCAACCAGTTTGGTTAACACACCGACTTCGGCCCGCAACGCGTTTGCCTCACCTTCTGCCTCGCTACGTTCTGCACGCGCGTCTGCTTCACGGGCGTGCGCTTGCGAACGTGCTTCATCCGCTTGAACCAACGCGGCTTCGGCGGCTTGCGCAGCCGTTGTCGCGGTAACTTGCGCTGTTTCAGCAATTTTAAAATCCTGCGCTGAGCGCACAAGCATTTCTTTTGAAACAGACACTGCAGCGCGTGCTCTCTCGGCTTCGGCTTCGTTTTTATCCAGCGTCTTACGGCTGTCTTCTTGCAACCGCAGTGCCGAATGGTGCCGTGCGGCCAACCGTGCCACATCTTCGGTAATTTGTGATAGGCTTGCTTCTCGATCTTGCAAAATACTTGCCGCATTTCGGGATTCTTCGCCAGCAGCTTCCAGACGCGCATCATGACCTTGGCTGGCTTTGGAAATTTGATCTTGCTCCCACTCCAAGCGCTTGATCGTTTCGCCTGCGTCCTTGTTCAGTTCGGCCTCGCGGTCCATGTCGCGGCTTAACTGGTTGATCCGGGATGTCAGGTTTTCGATCATTTGCAAGGCTTGCGCCTCTTGGTTTTTCAAGGTGTCACGCTGCACAGATAGTCGCTGTAAAACTGCGGCGGCTATGGCTTCTTCCTCACGTTGTGCCGGCAACTTGCCTTCGCTTTGTTCACGGAGTCTAGTTGCAGATCGGGCTGCCCCTTCGGCCTGTGCCGCCTGTTTTGTGCGCTCGGTCAAAAGGGCTTGGGCCTGCGCGTATGCTTCATCCGCTTCCTTCCAGCGGCGATATAATAAAAGGCCTTCGGATTTGCGTAAATCATCGCCAATTGTGCGGTAACGTGCGGCTTGTCGTGCTTGTCGTGCCAATTGCGCCAATTGACTGGCCAGCTGCTCAATCACATCATCAACCCGGGCCAGATTGGTTTCTGTGCCTTTCAGTTTCAGCTCGGCTTCGTGGCGGCGCTGATACAGCCCCGAAATGCCTGCGGCTTCTTCCAAAATCCGACGTCGGGATTTTGGCTTGGCATTGATCAGCTCACTTATCTGCCCCTGCCGCACCAAAGCCGGTGAGTGCGACCCCGTCGAGGCATCGGCAAACAGCATCTGCACGTCCCGCGCGCGAACGTCTTTGGAATTGGCCTTGTAAGCACTGCCAGCATCGCGGGTGATGCGGCGCACAACTTCCAGAGTGTCGGAATCGTTGAAACCGGCGGGGGCCAAACGATCAGAATTATCAATGGTGATAGAGACTTCGGCAAAATTACGGGCCGGGCGGCTGGCGGCACCGGCAAAAATAACATCCTCCATGCCGCCGCCCCGCATGGCGGTGGGGCGGTTTTCACCCATCACCCAACGCAAGGCTTCCAGCAAATT
>DOHJ01000152.1:0-3388 GCA_003535335.1 Paracoccaceae bacterium
CGGTCCATTTTGTTGCAAAAGGTCAAGATTGGCAAATCGCGCAGGCGGCAAACTTCGAATAATTTCTGGGTTTGGCTCTCAATGCCTTTGGCCCCGTCAATCACCATCACAGCCGCATCAACGGCCGTCAGGGTGCGATAAGTATCTTCGGAAAAATCCGCGTGGCCCGGAGTGTCGACAAGGTTAAACCTGTATTGGCCAAAATCAAAAGACATGGCCGAGGCTGAAACCGAAATTCCGCGCTCTTGCTCCATTTTCATGAAATCGGAACGGGTGCGCCGGGTTTCGCCCTTGGCGCGCACTTGCCCGGCCATCTGGATCGCACCACCATAAAGCAGAAATTTTTCTGTCAGGGTGGTCTTGCCCGCATCAGGATGGCTGATGATGGCAAATGTTCTGCGACGCGCGATTTCGGGCGGCAAATCGGATGTGTTTTGGCTCGGCTTTTGCATGATCTTGCGTATAGGCGGGCTGGGTCAGGACTTCAATACAAAGTGATCTGTGTCGACTTCTTCATACACTGATGGCTGCGGGGTGTAATCCAGCGGGAAAATCGGCGAGGGGATCGGTTTAAAGTTCAGCTCGGATTCCAGTTTTCGAATGCGCGGATCGGGTACAGGCACGGCCGATAGCAATGTGCGGGTGTATTCGTGCTGCGGGTTTTCAAACACAGCGGCGCGCGGGCCGATTTCAACGATACGTCCCAGATACATCACGGCCGTTCTGTGGCTGACCCTTTCAACGACAGCCATATCGTGGCTGATAAACAGAAACGAAATGCCCAAATCTGCCTGTAATTCCATCATCAGATTTAAAACCTGCGCCTGCACGGTCACATCCAGCGCCGACACAGATTCGTCGGCAATAATCAGCTTGGGGTTGAGAGCTAAAGCTCTGGCGATTGCCACGCGCTGACGTTGGCCGCCAGACAATTCATGCGGGTATCGACGCATAAAGTTACGGGGCAGGTGCACCCGGTCAAACAGTTGCGCAACCCTGTCTTGCAAGGCAGACCCAACTTCGATGTTATAATTTCGCAGCGGTTCAGCCACCTGATCGGACAAGCGCATTTGCGGGTTCAGGGATGCGAACGGGTCTTGGAACACCATCTGCATTTCACGGCGGATGTCGCGCAACTTTTTTTGGGAGCAAGCCAGTATATCTGTGCCATCCAAAATAATCTGACCCGATTGCGGTTCGTTTAGCCGCAATATAGAACGCCCGCAGGATGATTTTCCGCAGCCGCTTTCGCCAACCAAAGAAAGGGTTTCCCCTACATTTATGTTAAAAGAAACATCCTCGACCGCATGCACATTTGAAACTGTCCGACGCAACAAGCCACCTTTGACTGCAAAGCGTTGCACAAGGTTTTTAACCTCAAGAAGTACCTTGTCGCTGGCAATAATCGGTTTGCCGGCATTCGGGTTTTCTTCGCCCATTATGTGCATCGGCTCAGGTGCTGATTTGCCTTTCATCTCGCCCAATTTGGGAACAGCCGATAGCAGGGCTTTGGTGTAATCTTTTTGCGGGTTTTCAAAAATATCCGTGACAGAACCTTCTTCAACCATGTTGCCACGAAACATCACAACAACCCGATCAGCCATTTGCGCCACCACAGCCATATCATGGGTGATGAATAAAACGGCCGTTCCTGTTTCGCGTTTAAGGCGATCAATCAGGGCCAGAATTTCGGCTTGAATGGTCACATCCAAGGCTGTTGTTGGCTCATCCGCGATCAACACGCGCGGCTCGCATGCCAGTGCCATGGCGATAACCACGCGCTGGCGCATGCCGCCGGAAAGTTCGTGCGGGTATTGTTTCAGGCGGCGTTCAGGTTCGGGAATGCGCACTTGTTTTAGCAAATCCAGCGCTTTGGCGCGGGCTTTGGATTTAGTCATGCCCTTATGGATGCGCAATCCTTCGGTCAGCTGGCGTTCGATTGTAAACACCGGGTTTAACGAGGTCATAGGTTCTTGGAAAACCATGCCAATTTCATTGCCACGAATGGTGCGCATCAAGTCATTTTCGGCCTGAACCAGATCAATCGCGCCTTTGCCATCGCCATGGTCCTTGCGATCAAACATAATCCGGCCACCGCTAATTTTGCCACCACCAAATTCAACCAGCCTAATTAGGGACAGGGATGAGACGGATTTCCCAGAGCCGGATTCACCAACCACACAAACGGTTTCGCCCGGATTGATAGCAAAGCTGATATCCTCGACACCGATGACGGGTCCGTCTTTGGTCGAAAATTCAACCCGCAGGTTTTCAATTGAAACAAGCGGGGTCGTTTTGGAAGGATTGTCGAGCATTTTCGGGAGCCTGTACGGTTGTAATTTACACAACAGTAACGCGCTTTGAAGTGATGTCAAACACCAAGATCAACCAAGACGGATTAACCGCAAGAGGCGCGGCGCAGGCGTTCAACAACATCACCATTGGTGAAATGCAAATGGTCAATTTCGAATTCGTCGTGCGTATCGTTGTGTTCGACGACGGCATCACCATAAACATCACGTACCAATTCATTTGGCAGGGCTGCGGCTGTGCGAATATCCAGTAACATGCTTTCTGCGGCGATGCCTTCGGCAAATACGATCTGGTGATCATCAAACAACAGCTGGAAATAATCCACGAAACCGCCGCTTTGACGTGTAACCGTTGATCCATTCGTCAAATGTTTTGCCTTGACCAAAACCTCACTGCGTCCTGCACCGACTTCATCAATGCGTTGATAGATAAACAGCCGGTGGTTCGGGCTGACCAGTAAATCATTCAGATTGTTCAGTGTGCCTTTTTTAATTAAAATCGGGGCGAAATCACCAACGGCCCGCATCGTTGTCTGGCCAATCCAGCGGATGGTTTGCGGCCCTTGATCACGGGTGAGGACCTTATCACCGGTTTTCAGAGTTTCGATCGCCCGCTGTTCACCATTTGCCATTGTAATATGGGTTCCACGGGTAAAACTGACACTGGCGGCTTGGGCCAAACGTGTGTGGGCCGTGCTTTGATCGACCCTGACCAGATGATAGTTGATTTTTTTACTAATCGGGGCCAAAGCCAGCATGTAGATTTGCTCGATCTCGCCAAGTTCTGGATCAACCTCGACCAGAACAACGGCGTCAAATGTGGTGCCGTCGGGCCCCATAAAGGTTATCGTACTGTCAAGATGAAGCTGATTACCAGGTTTGCCAACTGCACTGTTAGCATCAATTAAAAACGGCGCAATGCTGTTGTTGTCTGGTTGAACTAAAGAAAGGCGGATTTGTTCGGCATTTGTCGACAATGCATAGGTATCATCCAGCTCCAGATCCTCAGAAACCGTTAACGGGTCACCAAAGGCCGCGCCGTCAGTAACGGTAAAATTCTCGGCCAGATAGACCGG
>DOHJ01000152.1:3774-5545 GCA_003535335.1 Paracoccaceae bacterium
AATTGCGTCAATATATTCATTGCGCGACCAATTTATACACAAAGCCTGTCATAAAGTAATGACTATATCGTTATTATTCCGTTATGATACCGGCAATAATGTGGCGGATTGTGTACTATATTTCGACTATTTGATTTGGGTGCAGTTTAGGCGCGAGTAATGAAATGGATTTGGACATTAAAGCAAAGCGCGCGCTGGCTTGTGCGTCATTAAAGCGCTGGATGCCAATATGTTAACGCCAATCGCGCTGATGAAAGCCCTGTTGCCGGCCATGATCCAGCAGGGCTGGGGCAGGGTGGTCAATATCACCGAAAAATCGGTCAAGGCACCGGTTTCCGTGCTTGGCCTGTTAACGGGTTATGTGGCCGGAACCTCAAGGCAGGTGGCAAATTCCGGCGTTACAATCAACAATTTGCAACCTGCAATGCATCACACCGATCGCGGCTTGTGCGTTTTTATGCTCGCAACATGCAGGGTTTATTGTGGGGCAGAATATCTTGCTGGATGGCGGCGAAGTGAATGCGACGATGTAGCCGCTCAAATTTGTGTGATTTGTGGTTGCGGTGATTGCAAGCGCGGTTGCTTGTGTTTAGGTCTGCATAAAAGATGGCACAAAGGATTTTAGAATGGAACATAAAGACGTTCAGGAATATTACGGTGAAACCTTGCAAACCAGCGACGATTTGCAAACCAACGCTTGCTGCACGGCGGGCGATATTCCGGACAGTTTGAAATCTGTTCTGGCCAAAATCCACCCCGAGGTCTTGTCGAAATATTACGGCTGCGGCCTGATTGCGCCCGACGCGCTAAAAGGTATGCGCATCCTTGATCTGGGCTCGGGATCGGGGCGTGATGTGTATGCCTTGGCCGGTTTGGTGGGTGAAAATGGCCATGTGGTCGGGGTGGATATGACCGACGCGCAGCTGGATGTGGCCCGCAGCTATCAGGATTATCACGCCAAGGCCTTTGGCTATGCCAAGCCAAATACCGAATTTCACAAAGGCCTGATTGAACATCTGGATGAATTGCCGCTGCAAGCCGGTAGTTTCGACATCATCGTTTCCAATTGCGTGCTTAATCTGGCGCTGGACAAGGGCGCGGTTTTGCGCGGGGCGCACCGGTTGTTGAAACCGGGCGGCGAGATGTATTTTTCCGATGTTTACGCCGACCGGCGCATGCCCGAGGCGCTGGCCAAAGACAAGGTGCTTTATGGCGAATGCCTTTCGGGCGCGCTTTACTGGAATGATTTTGAAAATCTGGCCAAGGCTTGCGGGTTTGATGATCCCAGACTGGTCGAAGACCGTGTGCTGACCATTGAAAACCCTGAAATCGAGGCCAAGGTTGGCAATATCGGTTTCAGCTCGGCCACGTATCGTTTGTTCAAACTGGACGGGCTGGAGCCTGCCGGTGAAAATTACGGTCAGACGGTGATTTACAAGGGCAGCATTGAGGAAGCCAAAAACAGTTTTCGGCTGGATAAATACCAAGAGTTCGAAACCGGAAAAACCTGTGCTGTGTGCGGAAATACTTACGCGATGCTGCAAGGTTCCCGTTTTGCTGCGCATTTTGAATTTAGCGGCACGCGGGACACGCATTTAGGTTTATTTGGCAACAACGGCGAAACGTGCCCGTTTGACGGGGCGCAAAACTCCGGTGATGTTGCAACAGGCGGCTGTTGTTAACGCTTGTGTCTTGTCGATGCAGGCATCTGCTGTTACCAAAGCGACCAATCCCAACTGTTTTAGTTGGGCAGGGTGTTGGATGGACAAGG
>DOHJ01000152.1:5879-6147 GCA_003535335.1 Paracoccaceae bacterium
ACAAGGGTACAAGGGTAACGGCAGGTGACAGAAAAATCTCCTCGGCTTGAGGTAAAAGATTTGCGCCGCGCATACGGCGGGCGTCCGGTTGTAGACGGGGTTTCGCTAAAGGTGATGCCCGGGCAGGTGACGTGCTTGCTGGGGCCATCCGGTTGCGGAAAATCCACCACTTTGCGCATTATTTCCGGCGTTGAAATGCAGGATAGCGGTGAAATATATTCCGATGGTGAACTGGTTTGTGACACAATTTACCGGGTTCCGCCCGAAG
>DOHJ01000152.1:6551-12492 GCA_003535335.1 Paracoccaceae bacterium
TGCCGATAATGACAAACGCATTAATGAATTGCTAGAGCGGGTTAATCTGGCCCATTACAGCAATGATTACCCGCACCAGTTGTCGGGCGGTGAGCAGCAGCGCGTTGCCTTGGCCCGCGCATTGGCACCCCGTCCTAAAATCATGCTGATGGACGAACCGTTCTCGGGCCTTGATAACCGGCTTCGCGACGGTGTCCGCGACCAAACGCTGGATTTGTTAAAGGACGAACGCACGGCTGTTTTGCTGGTCACACACGAGCCGGAAGAAGCCATGCGCATGGCCGATGAAATTGCACTGATGCAGGATGGAAAAATCGTGCAAACCGGCGCGCCCTATAATGTCTACAATAGCCCTGTAAATAAAAAATCCGCCGCTTTTTTCTCTGATATCAATGTGATAAAGGGCGTTGTTAATGGCGAAATTTCCGAAACCCCTTTTGGTAAATTTCTGGCTCCGGGTCTGGATGATGGCACCAAGGTTGATATTATCAGCCGCCCCCAGCATATGCGTATTGATTTTGATCGAAACGGCCGTGGGCCAAACCCGACCAAATGCGATGGGGTGGCGGCCAAAGCATCGGTGCTACGTGCGCGTTTCATGGGCAATGAAAGTCTGGTTCAATTCAGGATGGATTATGACGGATCGGTGCTAAAAGCCTCGATCCCGTCGGTGTTTTTGCCTGCAGTCGGCACAACATTCTGGCTGACCTTACCGCGGGCCCGCTGCATTGTTTTTAAACAGCACGAAGCTAAAAACTGATTGAAATGCAATTTGTCTCTAAACTGGTTTGCAAGATCCAGCCATTTTGCTGAACCACACCGGAAACCAGTGCAAAATGCACATTCGATGGTGAAGCCTTGTGTTCATAATTTATGGAAACCAGCGATTCCCACAACTCTTTATCAATCCGCAATTTGCCTGACACAGTTTCAAGCACCCAGTTTTCGCCTTGCTGGCGAACTGTGATTTCACCGCCATAAGGCATTGCGGTTTCAAAACACTGGATCAGCAAAAACGCCAATTTAACCTGATTACGCGCCAAATTTTCCTGGCTTTGCCAATCAATCTGGATGCGACCGCCAGTGGTTATGTCATTTATGATCGAGCTAACCTCTTGGCGGCCGATCATCTGACCTGAGGTGGCCGAGCCAAAAGCAATTCGAAAAAACCGGATGCGTGCATTTGCGTTTGTGACGCTTTGGTTGATCAGCGCCATTTCCGGGCCATCCATTTCGCCCGCCATGCCCAATAATTCAACCCCGTTGCCAATGGCCCCCAGCGGGCTGATGAGATCATGACAAATTCGCGAACCAATCAGGGCGGCAATATCGTTTTGGGCGTTCATTTCAACAATCCTGTTATCTGGCTCGCATTGTGTTTCGGAGTTTTGCGAACGGGTGTCTTATCTGGCCGCCACAATCGCCCATTGGTGGTAAATATTGCGTTAACATCGACTGCTAATTGTTGGGAAATTTGGAATGCGATTGCCATTAATCCTGTCTCATATCGGTTTATTTGACCGCGTAAGCCAATAGCGGTATTGACTTCACTTTAGTGCAACTAAGGGAGGAGTCAAGCGCGTCCGGTTCCAATGCCTTGTTGCTATTGATCGTCACAGTTCGTAGACCAAGACAACATGTCGATTTGAGAGCCGGTCTTGATGATAGAAGAAAACCCGAAGTATGATTTGCGCCTTGCCAAAACGCAGGCCGATCTTGAGGCAGCCCAGCGGTTACGCTACGAGATATTCGTGGCCGAGCTGGGCGGGGACGGCCCGTTGGTGGATCATCAAAACCGTCTGGAGTGCGATGAGTTTGACGCCTATTTTGATCACCTGTTACTGATTGACAAAACGCAAGCCGAAGGATCGGAAAAATCTGTCATCGGGGTGTATCGTTTGTTGCGCAGCGATATGGCCGAAAAAGCCGGCAGGTTTTACTCCGAAGATGAATATGATCTGGATAAGCTGAAAAACAGTGGCCGCAAGTTGCTGGAACTGGGCCGTTCCTGTGTGCGCAAGGATTACCGCGGAACGGCTGCAATGTATCATTTATGGAATGGCTTAGGCGCGTATGTGGTTGAACACAATATAGATTTACTGTTCGGGGTGGCCAGTTTTCATGGCACGGATGTTGAAAAAATCCGCGAGCCATTGGCCTATTTACACCACAACTATTTGGTGGCCGAGGAATTGCGGGTCAGGGTAAAGGCGGCTGATTTCCAGACGATGGATTTAATGCCGGCCGAGCAAATCGACCGCCGTGCGGCCATGCGTCAAATGCCGACGCTGATCAAAGCCTATTTGCGGATGGGTGGTTGTGTCGGCGAGGGGGTTTTTCTGGATCATAACTTTAACACAACTGATGTGTTGGTTATGATGGACACAGCCAAAGTTAGTGAAAAGCAGCGAAATATGTACACCAAAGGGCGTCACGGGTGAGCGGAACCTGGTTTCCTGAAAACGAGCCTGATCCGGTTTTAATAAACCCCATGGGTTGGCTGCGCGTTGTTTTGCGCGCAAGTGCAATGATTTTTGTGATCCTGTTTGGGTTGGTACTGTTGTTGTTGGTGCGTTTGATCGAGCGCCCGATTTGGGGTTTGAAGCGCCCGCTAACACCTTATATCACGCAAGCTGTTTGTAAATTATCATTGTTAATCATGGGTTTGAGGCTAACTGTTCGCGGTAAATGGATGAAGCAAAACGGCGCGATTATTTCAAATCACTCTTCCTGGATTGATATTTTCACCTTGAATGCTGCCAAGCGGATTTATTTCGTTGCAAAATCCGAGGTGGCAAACTGGCCCTTGATCGGCTGGCTATCGCGGGCCACGGGCACGGTTTTTATTGCCCGCCGTTCGCTGGACGCAAAAATCCATCTGGGTATTTTTGCCGAGCGTCTAAAGGCCGGCCATAAATTGATGTTCTTCCCCGAAGGAACTTCGAACGATGGATTGCGGGTTTTATCTTTTAAATCAACGCTTTTCGAGGCGTACTTTGTGCCGGATTTGCGTGATAGTTTGTTCATCCAGCCGGTTACGGTGAAATATAGTGCGCCAGCCGGGCAAGACGCACGGTTTTACGGCTGGTGGGGCGATATGGCGCTTGCACCGCATTTGCTAAAAACCTTGGCCCAAGCCAAGCAAGGATCAGTTTTGCTGATTTATCACGCACCGGTTGCGGTTGCGGATTTTGACAACCGCAAAGAGCTGGCAAAATATTGCGAACAAGTGGTGCGCGACGGGATGTTTGGCGGCGCGATTGAAAGTTAAACGCAAAAGCGCAGGATTTATAGGTCTACGCCCTAGGTTTGATGAATGGCGCTGGACAAGGTTTTGAATGCGGCAGCGGGATCGTCTGTGTCCCAGATTTCCGCGCCAATCGCAAAAAAATCACTGATTGGTGACAGGGTATTGACGATTTCAGCGTTCAACGCGCCTTCGGCCACGATTGGCACCTCGACCACATCGCTCCACCATTTAAACAGATCCACCGACACAACTGATCCATCCCCAAGCGTATTTTCACCGCACGGCCCAAAGCAGACGTAATCGGCACCGGATTCGCCTGCATTCAGCCCATCATGGCGCGACGCACCGCAAAAGGTGCCGATGATTGCGTCCTTGCCCAATTCTTGGCGCGCGTATCTGACCGACCTCGAGCCATCGGTTAAATGCACCCCGTCAAGGCCAAGCCGCTCGACCATGATCAGATGGCTTTCAATCAGCAACGGGATATCGCGGGCATGGCAAATTTCGCGCAAGGCGTCGCCGGATTTGGCAATTTCGCCCTCGTCCTTGCTGGCCAGGGCCAAACGGACACAGGCCACAGGGGCGCAATCCAGCACGCGCGATATTTGATCGGGAAAGCTGTCCAGATCAAAGGCGGGCGGGGTGATCAGATAAAGCTGGGCCTGTTCTTTTTCAGGGTATTGCGGTGCCATGTTGGTGTCCTTTTAACGCTATATTTTTTGCATATAACCAATGTTTTGCCATTTGACCACGGGGTGTGTGCGCCCTATCAGGGGGCAAATAGATAAAACAGGTGATTTATGGCTGAAAATGAATGGCAAGGCCCGCAACCGGCATTTGTGCTGGTGCGTCCGCAAATGGGTGAAAATATTGGTGCGGCGGCGCGGGCCATGTGGAATTTTGGCCTGGATCGAATGCGCGTGGTTGCGCCGCGTGATGGTTGGCCTAACGAACGGGCGGTGGCGATGGCATCAGGTGCAGGGCGTTTGCTGGATCAGGCCGGTTTGTTTAAAAGCACAGCCGATGCGATTGCCGATTGTAATTATGTTTTTGCCACCACCGCGCGCCACCGTGGTCTGACCAAACCGATTATGACGCCCGAACGCGCCATGCAGCACGCACGGGCCTTGCTGGATCAGGGGCAAAAGGTGGCGGTGTTGTTCGGGCCGGAACGGGCAGGGTTGGAAAACGATGATATTGCGCGGGCCAACGCGATTATTTCGGTGCCGGTGAACCCTGAATTTTCGTCGCTTAATCTGGGGCAATCTGTGTTGCTGACGTCTTATGAATGGCGCCGCCAGATTGATGCAACCCCGCCTGAAGTGATGGAAATGGCCAAGACCGAGTTTGTCGAGGGTATCGAGATTGAAAAGCTGGGCGATCATTTCGAGCAGCGTTTGGGGGAGGCCGGTTTCTTTTTCCCTGAAACCAAGGCTGACGGTATGCGTCAGAACCTGCGGAATATGTGGGCCAGATTGCCGTTGACGCGCGCCGATGTGCAAACCTTGCACGGGATGCTTCGCCAGCTGTTGCGCAAACCGTAGGGCGGAGCGACAGATTTATAACTCCAACACTTTTTTGACCCGTTCAACCGTATCACTTTTATGCAGGGACAGGCGCACGACCGAATCTTGGGTTGCTTTGAGTTCATGCAAAACATCACCGTCAAGCGCAATAACATCGCCCGCGGCCAGCACAGCGGTTTGGCCCGCGACGCTAAATTCAATATTTCCGCGCAGGGTCATGACTGTGATCGGGAATTTGGTTTTGTGTTCACGCATGATTTGGCCTGCCTTAAAAGCAATACGGATTTCCTTGCCAAATTCGCTGGTCAGCATGGCGGTGATCACAACCTTGTTTTCGCCAAATTCCAGCCCTTCATAAAAGGATGCTGTGTTCATTGTTGCGTCAGACATGATCTGGCCTTTCCTGTGGTTGCATGTTCATAGCATGGAATCTATGTTTGTAATTGACAATTATCAAGGGGCGTAAAGGGCGCAGGATTTGCAGGGCCACGCCCTAATAAACAGCGTCAACACTTGCCTATGGCTTCTGGGGTCTTTAGGTTTATGTGTAAGCAACAGGAGGCCGCCATGAGCAAGAAACGCAGTATTTTTGAAGACGTTGGAAATGACAGCAAAAAGGTTGGCTCAGCGGCTGTCGGGGTGATCGACAAGGCACCAAAGGGCGCGCGCGGGTTGATCAGGCTTTGGTTCTTCGGGCTGTTTTTTCTGATAGCCGCCAATGTTGTGCTTGGGGTGCTTAATCGCAAGGCAGACATGGGGCCTGATCAGGTTTTCTGGCCGGCTTTTGCGCTTTGGGCTGTTGGTTTTATTGCATTTTTGGCAACCAAACGCCTGCCGGTCGGCTGGATGGGCCGGATGGTTTGTACCGGAGTTCTGAGCGGACTGCTGGCGCTGAGTGGTGGCTGGTTCACCGTATTTTACGGTGTGGCACATTTGGGCGAAGTTGCGTCCTACATGATCTTGATCCAGCGCGGTTTGGCCTATGCTTTGATGGGGGTAATCGTCTGGTATATCCTGCAATTGTCGCGCAGCGAGGCCGATTTGCTGGTCGCAAGACGTGCGCGCGATAAACGGTTGTGGATATTGTCGGCGGTTTTGGTGGTTCTGGCAATGATCCAGATTTTGCGCAGCGCGATTTTGGACGGTATTTATGGTGGCGATGCTT
>DOHJ01000152.1:12806-14074 GCA_003535335.1 Paracoccaceae bacterium
TTTACAGATTGGCCGCTGATCGAGGGCCAGATTATTCCCGACGGCCTGTTTTCAATGGTGCCGTTTTGGCTAAACCCGTTTGAAAATCCGGTTTTTGCACAATTTGTGCACCGTTTGTCGGGCTTTATCCTGTTGCTGTTCGGGGCCTATATTTGGCTGCGCAGCCGTAAAAATGGCAGCCTTGCAACGCGCAGAGCCTATAGCCTGATGTTGCTGATGCTGCTGGTGCAAATCGGGCTGGGGGCGGCGGCTGTGATGACTGGCGGTATCTGGCACGGGGCGCTGGCCTATCAGGTGGCTGCAATTGTGCTGTGGGTGCTGATCCTGCGGGCACGTTTTTTAACCGGCTATCCGGCAATGCAAAGTGTAAGGGATTAATCGAAAATGACTGCATATGATGATCTGATGGCGTTCGAGCGTGACACGCAGGCGTTGGGGCAAATCGCTGGTCGTCTGGGCTGGGATCAGGAAACCATGATGCCACGTGGCGCAGCCGCGCAGCGGGCCGAGGAAACCGGTGCATTGCAATCTGTGTTGCACAGCCGCCGCACGGATCCGCGCATCGGCGATTGGCTGGCCAAAATTGAGGACAGCAAGCTGGATCAGGTCGGCAAGGCCAATTTGCGCCAGATCCGGCGCGGCTATCAGCGCAGCTTGCGTGTTCCGGCCGATTTGGCCGCCGAGCAGGCCAAGCTGCATTCATTGGCTCAGGGTATTTGGGCGCAGGCACGTGCAGATGAGGATTTTTCCGCCTTTGCCCCGACCCTAAAGCAGGTTCTGCAGCTAAAACGCCAAGAAGCGGCCGCGCTGGCCGATGGCGGTGATCTTTATGATGCTTTGCTGGATGATTACGAGCCGGATGCAAAAGCGGCTGATTTGCAAGCGATGTTTGACGCGCTGCGCCCGCGTCTTGTGGCCCTGCGTGAACAGGTTTTGGGCGCAAATCATCAGCCCGCCGCGCTAAATTTCGAGTTTAAAGAACAGGCCCAGATGAAGCTGTGCCGCGAGGTGGCCCGCAGGTTTGGCTATGATTTTTCGCATGGCCGGCTGGACAAGGCCGTGCATCCGTTTTCATCCGGTTCCGGCCAAGACGTGCGCATCACCACCCGCACAAACCTGACGGACCCGTTTAACAGCATTTATTCCACCATTCACGAGGTCGGCCATGGCTGTTACGAGCAAAATATCGATGCCGCCTATTTGCTGACCCCGCTGGGGGCCGGTGTTTCGATGGGCGTGCATGAAAGCCAAAGCCGGATTTATGAAAA
>DOHJ01000152.1:14413-15057 GCA_003535335.1 Paracoccaceae bacterium
ATCGGCCGCGGGCGTGCCTTTAGCGGCTGGTTGTTTGGCCAGATGAGCCAAGTGTTTGGCGATTTCGGTGTGCCGGATGCCGAGGCATTTTATGGCACGGTTAATCGGGTCAATTCCGGCTATATCCGCACCGAAGCTGACGAAATTCATTACAATCTGCATGTGCTGCTGCGCTTTGATCTGGAACGCGCCATGATTTGCGGTGATCTGGAAGTGGCTGATCTGCCTGACGCTTGGAATGAGCGCTTTGAAGCAGATTTTGGCCTTGCGGTGGACAAGCCATCCAACGGCTGTTTGCAGGATGTGCATTGGTCGGTTGGTCTGTTTGGCTATTTTCCGACCTATAGTTTGGGCAATGTTTATGCGGGCTGTTTGAACAAGGCGATGCATGCCGCTGTGCCTGATCTTGATGCGCAGTTCGGGGCTGGCGATACATCTGCGGCTACAGGTTGGCTAAAAGATAATCTGCAACGCTTTGGCGGGCTGTATAAACCACAAGAGGTGATTGAAAAGGCCTGCGGATTTAGGCCAAGCCAAACGCCATTGTTGCAATATCTGGAACGAAAATTCCGTGATATTTATAAACTCTAAATCCGCGACATTCGGGGTGGTCGGGGTGGGCAATCGCCCCGTAAATCGCCCCG
>DOHJ01000152.1:15400-18203 GCA_003535335.1 Paracoccaceae bacterium
CGCCCCGTAAATTTTAACAATTCAGACCTTAGGCCACGTTCTCCAAGGAGGCACTCGGCGCAACACCCAATGCATGGCAAATATCGCGGCTCAGGGCAGGGCGGTTCAGGGTGTAAAAATGCAAATCTTCAACCCCGCCATCAATCAGATCCGAGCAAAGCTCGGTACAAACAGCCGTTGAAAGCAGCTCGATACGGTCATCACGCTCGGCTTTTTCATAGGCATCATTCAGCCACGCAGGGATCGAGGCACCACAGCCAGCCGCAAAGCGTTTAATGCCGGCCCAGCTGGTGATTGGCATAATGCCCGGGATGATCGGCGCGTCTATGCCGGCCTTTTGACAGGCATCCCGAAAGCGAAAAAACGTATCCGCCTCGAAAAAGAACTGGGTAATGGCGCTGCTGGCCCCCGCATCAATTTTCCGTTTCAGCCAGTCAACATCGGCGGCGGTGTCGGGGCTGTCGGGGTGCGGTTCGGGATATGCGCCAACGCGGATGTTGAATTTACCGGTTTCGGCCAGCGTTTCAACCAGTTCGATCGAATTGGCAAAACCGCCGTCGGTGGTGGTAAACTGGTCCTGCCCCTTGGGCGCATCGCCGCGCAGGGCAACAATGTCGGTCACACCGGCTTTGGCGTAACCATCGGTGATTTCCAGAACTTCGGTACGGGTGGAATTGACACAGGTTAGATGCGCCGCCACATTGACCCCGTAATTATTGTGAATGGTTGTCACCGCATCATGGGTCAGATCACGGGTGGTGCCGCCAGCGCCGTAAGTCACCGAAACAAACTCGGGTTTTAATGGGGCCAAAACCCGCACCGTTTCCCAAAGCTTGAACGAGGCGTCAAGCGATTGCGGCGGGAAAAATTCAAAACTGATGCGGGGCGTGGTCATTGGGGTTTCCTTTTTTCTATGCGGGCTTGTGACACAGAACGAAATGTGAAACAATTTCATAATTCTCAAGATTAATATGAGGTTTGTTTCAAATGCATCTGGAATTACGCCACCTGCGCACCATCAAGGCAATCCATGATACCGGCGGTTTGGCCAAGGCGTCCGCGATGATGAACATCACCCAATCGGCCCTTAGCCACCAGATCAAGGGGCTGGAAAACCAAACCCGGGTCGAGCTGTTTGTCCGTCGCTCCAAGCCATTAAAACTGTCGGCGGCCGGCATGCGCCTGTTGGTGCTGGCCGAGAAAATACTGCCGGAAATTGAAGCGATTGAAAACGATTTTGCCGGCCTGAATTCGGGCCGCGCCGGACGCTTGCATATTGCGATTGAATGCCACGCCTGTTTTGAATGGCTGTTTCCGGTGCTTGAGGCCTTTCGCAAGGCTTGGCCGGATGTGGATGTGGATATTCGGGCCGGTTTGTCGTTTGACGCGCTTTCTGCCTTGCAAAAAGAGCAGGTGGATTTGGTGATTTCATCAGATCCTGAAAAGATCGACAGGATCGAATTTGCCCCGCTTTTTGATTACGAGCCGGTTTTTGTGGCCGCTGCAAAAAACCCGTTAGCGCAAAAAACCTATATCGAGGCGGCAGATTTCAAGGATCAAACCCTGATCAGCTATCCGGTCGACCGCAGCAAACTGGATGCTTTTACCGAATTGCTAGGCCCTGCCAAAATCGAGCCGGCGATGATCCGGCAGGTGGAATTAACCGCCGTTATCCTGCTGCTGGTTGCGTCAAATCGCGGTGTTGCCGTGTTGCCCGATTGGGTGGTGCGCGATGTTAAATATAATTCCGATTATGTCACCCGCCCTCTGACCAAAAACGGCCTGACGCGCCGGTTGTTTGCTGCAATCCGCAATGATGACGCTGCAAAACCGTTTATGGCGCATTTTATTCGTCTTGCGCGCACTGAACCGGTAAAATTGCAACGACGATAGGCTTGGCTTTGGCCGAATTCGGGGGTATACGCGCCGCTTGACGCAAGCAAGGAGTCTGCCAAATGCCAATGAGTGCCAACGTGAACCTGATGATCAAAGCTGCACGCGCGGCTGGACGATCCTTGCAAAAAGACTTCCGCGAGGTGGAAAACCTGCAGGTGTCGATGAAAGGCGCTGGTGATTTCGTTTCCAAGGCCGATATTTCCGCCGAAGAAATCATCCGCGAGGAATTGACCGAAGCGCGCCCGACCTATGGCTGGGTTGGCGAGGAAAGCGCTGCGGTGGATGGCACGGACCCGACGCGGCGCTGGATTGTCGACCCATTGGATGGCACCACCAATTATTTGCACGGTTTGCCGCATTGGGCGGTGTCAATCGCGTTGGAGCACAAAGGCGAAGTTGTGGCCGGTGTGGTTTATGACCCTTCCAAGGACGAAATGTTTTTTGCCGAAAAAGGCCAAGGCGCATGGATGAACGAAAGCCGGCTGCGGGTTTCGGGGCGGAGCCGTTTGATTGAAAGCATATTTGCCACCGGTCTGCCTTTTGGCGGGCGCGCCGATTTGCCCGAGACCTTGCAGGACTTGGCCCGCATTTTGCCCACGTGCGCCGGTGTGCGCCGCTGGGGTGCTGCGGCGCTGGATCTGGCCTATGTGGCTGCAGGGCGTTATGATGGATTTTGGGAGCGTTCCTTGCAGCCGTGGGATATGGCCGCAGGTCTGGTCATTGTACGCGAGGCCGGTGGTCTGGTTGAGCCGTTGCAGGTTGGGGGCGATATTTTGGAAGATGGCGAGGTGATTTGCTCAAACGAGCCGATTTTCGACAAGTTCAGCAAAATCATTCGCGGCTAATCCTTCCTAGCCCTGTCTAGTCTAGCCCTGCACAAAATAGATCATTAACGGAAATGTCAAAA
>DOHJ01000247.1:0-3117 GCA_003535335.1 Paracoccaceae bacterium
CCGTCCCTAAGGTAACTTATTGGAATCACTTACTCTAATAAGTTGCAATAATTGCAAAGGAAACGTACATAATGACGGTTAATGTAAGGAGAACCATTGTCCTCGAGTGGGAGGATTTGAATAAATCCGGAATTAACCGTTAAGATTTAACGCAATTCTACAGACGCGGATGCGATTTTATTCTGAAATTCACGGTAAAAACTTACAAGCAAAGCATCATTGGCTCTTGTTTAAATATCGAGGCTTGGGTAGTGCGGCAAGTGGGCTACCCCTCCCCAACGAGGGGCATTATATCTGGAAGGATACCATGTCTACACTTAAGCAACCGGCCACGCGGCCGGCAACTCCGCGTTTTTCGTCCGGCCCTTGTGCCAAAAACCCTAACTGGACCCTGAATGCATTATCTGACGCAGCCCTAGGCCGTTCGCATCGGGCACCAATTGGTAAAAACAAACTAAAACTTGCCATCGAAACCACCCGCGAGGTGCTGGGCATTCCGGCCGATTACAAAATCGGTATCGTGCCTGCATCTGACACCGGCGCGATGGAAATGGCCATGTGGTCGCTGCTGGGCGCACGTCCGGTGGAAATGCTGGCTTGGGAAAGCTTTGGCGCGGGCTGGATCACCGATGTGGTCAAGCAGCTAAAGCTGGACGCCAAGGTGACAACGGCCGATTACGGTCAAATTGTTGATCTGAACGCGGTTGATTTCAATTCCGACGTTGTGTTCACCTGGAACGGCACCACTTCGGGTGTTCGGGTGCCAAACGGTGATTTTATTGCTGCAAATCGCGCAGGTTTAACCCTTTGCGACGCCACATCTGCGGCCTTTGCCGTGGATTTGCCTTGGGATAAACTGGATGCCACCACGTTTAGCTGGCAAAAAGTGCTGGGCGGCGAAGCGGCGCACGGTATTTTGGTGCTGTCACCCCGCGCGGTTGAACGGCTGGAAAATTACACTCCGGCTTGGCCTTTGCCAAAAATATTCCGTTTGACCAAAGCCGGAAAACTGAACCAAGGCATTTTTACCGGCTCCACCATCAACACCCCGTCCATGTTGGCCGTCGAGGATTATCTGGTTGCGCTGGATTGGGCTAAATCGGTTGGTGGTTTGAAAGGCATGATCGCCCGGGCAGATGCAAATGCTGACGTTGTTGAGGGCTTCGTGCGGAGGCATGACTGGCTGGAATTCCTTGCCGATGATCCTGCCTTGCGCTCCAACACCTCGGTTTGCCTGAAATTCAATGACGCGCGCATCAAAGACGCTGCTGCATTTGCCAAGGCTGTGGTAAAACGGCTGGAGGTCGCCGGAGTTGCCTATGACATCGGTGCTTACCCTGATGCGCCTGCGGGTTTGCGGATCTGGTGCGGTGGCACAGTCGAAACCGCTGATTTGCAGGCGCTGATGCCGTGGCTTGACTGGGCTTTTAACGCTGAAATCAACGCATAATTTCAGGCCGGCCTGCGGGTCAGCCGATTTTCAAATATACCCAAAAAGGAGCCTGAACAATGGCACCCAAAGTACTCGTATCCGACAAACTCTCTGAATCTGCCGTGCAAATTTTCCGTGATCGCGGCATTGATGTGGATTTTATGCCCGATCTTGGCAAAGACAAAGACGGATTGCGCGATATTATCGGTAAATATGACGGGCTTGCGATCCGCTCGGCCACCAAAGCCACGCCAAAATTGCTGGAAGCGGCCGATAAGCTAAAGGTTATCGCGCGCGCCGGTATCGGGGTGGATAATGTGGATATTCCGGCGGCCTCGAAAAAAGGTGTGATCGTGATGAACACGCCTTTTGGCAATTCAATCACCACGGCCGAACATGCCATCGCCCTGATGCTGGCCGTGGCGCGTCAAATCCCCGAAGCCAACACCTCGACCCAAGCTGGCAAATGGGAAAAATCCAGATTTATGGGCTCTGAAATTACCGCAAAAACCCTTGGTCTTATCGGGTCGGGCAATATTGGCTCGATCGTGGCCAACCGCGCGCTGGGCCTGAAAATGAAGGTTGTCGCCTATGATCCGTTTTTGTCAGAAGAGCGGGCCATCAAAATCGGTGTGCAAAAGGTAACGCTGGATGAATTGCTGGCGCGGGCCGACTTTATCACCCTGCATGTTCCGTTAACCGACAAAACCCGTGGCATTTTAAATGCAGAAGCCATCGCGAAAATGAAACCCGGCGTTCGGGTGATAAATTGTGCCCGTGGCGGTCTGGTGGATGAATCCGCACTGGCAGAGGCGCTTAAATCGGGCCATGTTGCCGGCGCCGCCTTTGATGTGTTTGAAACCGAGCCAGCCACCGAAAGCCCGCTTTTTGGCATTGCAAACGTGGTTTGCACGCCGCATTTGGGGGCCTCTACCACAGAGGCGCAGGAAAATGTCGCCGTGCAGGTTGCCGAGCAAATGTCGGATTACCTTTTGACCGGTGCGGTGGTTAATGCCCTGAATATGCCATCGGTGACGGCCGAAGAGGCCAAGACAATGGGCCCGTGGTTGGAACTGGCGGGGCATTTGGGCGCATTTATTGGCCAAATGACGGATGAACCGATCAAGGCAATCAATATTCTTTATGATGGCGCTGTTTCGGAAATGAATTTGAATGCATTGGAATGCGCCACCATTGCCGGCATTATGCAAGCCACCAATCCCGAGGTGAACATGGTTTCTGCGCCGGTTATGGCCAAGGACCGGGGCGTTCAGGTGTCTAAAACCACGCAGGAAAAATCCGGCTCGTTTGATGCATTTATTAAACTTACGGTTGTGACCGATACGCGCGAACGAACCATCGCGGGCACGGTTTTCAGTGATGGAAAGCCCAGATTTATTCAAATCAAAGGCATTACAATTGATGCCGAAATCGGCGAACATATGCTGTACACCACCAACAAAGATGTGCCGCGGGTTATTGGGGTTTTAGGCAAAGTGCTGGGTGATAATGAAGTAAATATCGCCAACTTTACCTTGGGGCGCAAAGAAATAGGGGGCGATGCGATTGCATTGTTATACTTGGATAACCGGGTCTGTGAAAAAACAATCCGTGAACTGGGCGACACAGGTTTGTTCCAGATAATCAGCCCGCTGCAATTCAATCTGGGTTAGGGCGTTGCCCTA
>DOHJ01000247.1:3445-10682 GCA_003535335.1 Paracoccaceae bacterium
GCCCTAGCCTTTCAGCCGGCCTATGCTATGATTTGTTAATCGGATAAATTTATTATAAAATGCAGCTGATCCAATTCGGCCAAGCCGCCAAATTTACTTAGAGAACGGGAGACTTCTCCATGCCAACCAACAACCGTATCGTCCTATCCAGCGACCACTCGGCCATTGAACTGCGTCAGGCCATTGCGGCCCATATTTCTGTGCAAGGCTGGGAAGTGGTCGACATCGGACCGACAACTTCAGAGAGTACACCATACCCCAAGCACGGCGAAGAGGCGGCGCGCCTTGTTGCCTCTGGTGATTGCCAGCTTGGCATTATCGTCTGTGGCACCGGTCAGGGCATTATGATGGCGGCCAACAAAGTAAAAGGCATCCGTTGCGGGGTCTGCTCGGACACATTTTCGGCCGGCATGATCCGCCAGCACAACAACGCAAATATGCTGTCATTGGGCGTGCGTGTGGTGGGCGAAGGGCTGGCGCTTGATGTTGTGGATGCGTTTCTAACCGCCAGTTTTGAGGGCGGCCGGCATGCAACGCGGGTGGAGATGATTGAGGCGCTGGAGGAGTAGCGTTAGCTGACTAAATGCTGCAGTTAAAATTTCCCTTTTCCTTTGCTGAATTTATGCGTAGGCTGTTTTGTGTAACTGGGGGAAGCCTCAAATTTTGTACTGGGAGTAAACCAAATGGGTAAAAGAGACGATCTGATTGCGAAATATGCCGATGATCTAAAAAATAAATGCGGCATGACGCCGGATATGGATCTGTTGAGAAAAGTAACAATTGGTTGTGGACCGGCGATTTATAACGCGGATGCATCAACGGTTGCAGCATCACAACCTGCCGAATTGGAAACAGTGAAAAATAACTTTCTGATCAAAAAGCTGGGCCTTGCCGATAGTCCAAAACTTCTGGAAGCTATTGATAAAGCACTGGAAACATATGGTCGTTCCGAGCGTAGTAAATACCGCGCTGTGGTTTATTATATGCTGACCAAAGAGTTTGGTAAAGAATCTGTATACGGCTAAGTACAGTGATATTTTAGAACTGACGCTCGCCAAATTGGCGGGCGGTTTTGGTTTTTAGCGGTGGCAAAACCCAAATTTGAAAAATTTAAATCGGATTGTTGCTACTTGGGGCTTGCTTGGAATCGCTGCCTTGCCTATGGTTGTTCTTATCGGGCCAGGACGGCCGGAACCTGTTTATATTCACGTGTGGTGCGAAGGGAGCACGTGGGGTGATGGAGGGTTCCGGGGGGTCGGGACCCTCCAATTTATTTTATCGCATGTTTATTTTAGAATGTATTACAGAACCCGGTAGGCATGGTGGGTTCTTGTCCAACGTTCAATCGCTCTTTTCCGACGCTGTTATCGCTGTGTTGAAATTCAATGCGAATACAGACCGTCTGTGGGAAAAGTTGCTGCTTGGCCTCAAGGGCTATAGGCGTCTATCCATAGGCGGCTCTGAATGAACAGTCTTCAGAGGCTGGATAAATTTTCATTTAAATTAAATGCAGACTGCTGTAGGTTGCCCTCCTGTAGGCATAATCGTTGGTTTGGGAGCGTGGCTCGAATGGTTCCGTGTTTGGCTTAAAGCATTCTTCTGATTGACGTACCTCTTTTAGTTCAATTAAAGTGTTGGGTAGTTCGGAAGGTAATATGGGCAAGCCAACAACCAAAGATTTAGCCAAAGCTGCAGGTGTTAGCCTTGCCACCATAGACCGCGTGTTGAACGCGCGTTTGGGCGTGCGCCAATCTACGGTCGAACGGGTGCAAAAGGCGATAAAGGAAATCGGTTTTGTGCGGGATATGGCCGCGGCTAATTTGGCGCGTAGTAAAGAATACCGTCTGGTGTTTTTATTGCCTGATCATGACGATGAATTTATTGATCTGGTGCAAGGTGCGATTGCCGAAGCAAACATGTCTATGGCCCATGAGCGAACCAATGTTTCCATTATCCGCGCGCCATCAAACAATCCGCACCAGATTGCTTTCGTGCTGGACAACCTTTCTGCCGAGGATGTGGATGGCGTGGCAATTATGGCGCCTGAAACGCCGCAGGTACGCGATTCAATCGCGCGACTGGATGCGCGTGGCATTACCGTTGTTGCTTTTGTATCGCATCAGTTAACAGCGCAAACGCCTTGTTATGTTGGCATAAACAACGAAGCGGCCGGGCGCACCGTTGGGCAATTGATGGGGCGATTTACCGGTGAACGACACGGAAGTATTTTGGTTTTGACCGAAAGCATGCAGTCACGCGACAGTCAGGAACGGCGCTTGGGGTTTGACAGTATTATGGCCAAATACGCGCCGCGCCTAAGGGTCTGCGCCTCGATGGAAAATTATGGGGATCCGGTGCGCGCGGCCAAAATTGTTAAGGCGGCTTTATCCGCTCAGCAGGATGTGGTTGGCATATATTTAATGAACCACGACATCCGCGAAACCATGCAGACAATAATTGCACAGGGGACTCCGAAGGAAACCATAATTATCGGCCATGAATTAACTCCGCAAACGCGTGCGCAACTTGTCGAGGGCACGATGGATGCGGTGATTACGCAGGATGTCGGCCATATGGTGCGCAGTTCTATCCGGCTGTTGCGGGCAAAAGCGGCGGGTGTGGAAACGCTTGCATCACAAGAAAGAATCCGGGTGGAGATAATCCTGCGTGAAAATATGCCCGAGGAAAGCTGACATATTGACTTATAATTCTAAAATAAACATGTAAATTCAACTGCTTGTAGAAGTGATGTACGTGCCTCAAAAACTTGTTGACCAAAGATGGCTCTTTCCACTACGGTTGCACTATCGAGATAAATACCAAGAGTCGGCATTTGCCGTTAACAACGATCTGGGAGGATCCAATGAAAGCTTCAAAATTTTTGATGGCAACGGCCTTGACGGCTGTCACCGGGATGGATGGGGGTCACTGGGGCCTCGGCTGAATCCCTGACCCTATGCTGGGCTGCTTGGGATCCGGCGAATGCGCTGGTTGAACTGAGTAAAGATTTCGAGGCAAAATCGGGCATCGACATGGAATTCGAATTTGTGCCATGGCCGAATTTTGCCGACCGGATGCTGAACGAGCTGAATTCAAACGGCAAGCTTTGTGATTTGCTGATCGGTGATAGCCAGTGGATTGGCGGCGCGGCTGAAAACGGTAACTATGTGAAATTGAATGATTTCTTTGCCCAAGAAGGCATCAGCATGGATGATTTCATCCCGGCCACCGTCACCGGTTACGCCGAATGGCCCAAAGGCACGCCAAATTACTGGGCGCTGCCCGCCTATGCCGATGTGGTCGGCTGGACCTATCGCAAGGATTGGTTCGAGCGCCCCGAGCTGATGGCCGAATTCAAGGGGAAATACGGCTATGATCTGGGTGTGCCGGCTGACCTTGCGCAACTAAAAGACATCGCCAGCTTCTTTCAGGCCCGCGATATCGACGGCAAAACCGTTTACGGTGCGGCCATCTACACCGAGCGCGGCTCGGAAGGCATCACCATGGGCGTGACCAATGCGCTTTATAATTACGGGTTCCAATACGGCAATCCGGAAAATCCCTACAAGGAGCTGGATGGTTTTGTAAATTCGGATGGCGCGATTGCCGGTCTTGAGTATTACAAAGAACTGTATGACGCCGGTGCACCTCCGGGCTCCTCCAACTGGTATATGGGCGAAAACATTGACGCTTATAAATCCGGTCAGGTGGCGATGCAGATGAATTTTGCCTTTATCTGGCCCGGTGTGAATGCCGACCCGAATGTTGGCGGTGATCGTACCGGTTATTTTGCCAACCCCAAAGGCCCTGCGGGTCAATATGCCCAGTTGGGGGGTCAGGGAATTTCGGTTGTGGCCAACACCGACAATATGGATGGCGCACTGGCATACATCAAATGGTTTGCCCAGCCTGAAATTCAGGCCCGCTGGACCGATATGGGCGGTGCTTCTGCCATGCGTTCGGTGGTCGAGGATCCTGGTTTCCCCGATGCCCAGCCTTATAACAAGGCCTTCCTGAACTCGATGGCGATTGTCAAAGATTTCTGGGCCGAGCCATCTTATGCCTCACTGCTTTTGCCAATGCAAAGCCGCGTTCATAACTACGTGATTGCCGGTCAGGGTACTGCCAAAGAAGCGCTGGATGGTCTGGTTGCTGACTGGGTCGAGGTCTTTGAAGACGAAGGCCTGCGCTAAAACATGCGCGCGCTCCGGCTTGATCGGGGCGCGCATTTTCCCAAACCCCCATAGTTTGGCAGATTTCACAAAGTTTCAGGAATAAACATGTCCGGTAATCCTATCGATCGTATTGCGCAGGCCACCCCGCCAGGCGTTGCCAAACGTGTCCGCGGCCTGTCTGATCGGGCCATTGCGTGGCTGTTTGTCGGCCCTTCGGTTGTGCTGCTTTTGGCGGTTAATATTTTCCCGCTGATCTGGACGATCAACCTTAGTTTTACCAATTTCAAGGCCAACAGGAACCGCGATGTGGATTACATCGGCCTGCGTAATTATGAACGCATTCTGACAGATTCCGACACTTGGCTGTCCATGCAGGCCACGGCGCATTTCCTGTTCTGGACTATCTTTTTTCAGGTCTTGATCGGTTTTGCGCTGGCCTACCTGATCAACAAAAAATTCAAGGGCAATGATCTGTGGACCACGATTATCGTGCTGCCGATGATGCTGTCACCTGCCGTGGTGGGCAATTTCTGGACCTTTCTGTACCAGCCGCAAATCGGGCTGTTTAATTATGTGGTCCAGTTTTTCACCGGCATTGATGCCTCGTCTTTTTCGATGATCGGCTCGGTCTCGCTTGCGCCGTGGTCGATTGTAATCGTGGACACTTGGATGTGGACGCCCTTTGTGATGCTGATCTGTCTGGCCGGTCTGCGATCAATCCCCGATAGCATTTACGAGGCCGCCGAATGTGACCGCGCCAGCAAATGGCGCCAATTCTGGACCCTGACCGTGCCGATGGTGCTGCCGTTCCTGATGCTGGCGGTGCTGTTTCGCGGCATTGAAAATTTCAAAATGTTTGATCTGGTGGTGCAGCTTACGGGAGGCGGGCCCGGCTCGATCACCACGCTGACCTCGATTGATCTCAAGCGCGAAGCATTCGAAAAATGGCGCACCGGATACGCTTCGGCCTATGCGGTGATCCTGTTTGTCACGGTTTTCGGGCTGGCCTCGATCTATGTCAAAGCCCTGAACAAGGTGAAAGAAAGATGAGCGGATTTTCAGTAACCGAGCCGTCAAAACGGCAAAAATGGATCGCTGGCCTGTTGGTCATAACCTATGCGCTGGTCACGATTATGCCGCTGCTCTGGATTATCGCCACCGGTTTTAAATCGCCTGAAGATGCGATTTCCTACCCGCCAAAAGTAGTGTTTGAGCCAAGCCTTGAGGGTTACGTGAACCTGTTTACCACCCGCACGCGCATAACCACATCCATGCAAGGCACCTTGCCGCCGCCCGAAACATGGTACGAACAAATCGCCCGTGATAGCGGTACAATTATTTCCGGCCCCTCGCGTTATGGCCAGCGGTTTTTGAACTCGATTGTGATCGGCTTTGGTTCGACCTTTCTGGCGATTTTCTTTGGCACATTGGCGGCCTACGCCTTTTCGCGCTTTAAGGTGCCGATTAAGGATGATTTGCTGTTTTTCATCCTGTCCACCCGGATGATGCCGCCGATTGCGGTGGCAATCCCGATGTTTTTGATGTTCCGCCAATTGGGCCTGAACGACACCCAGCTGGGCATGATCCTGCTTTATACGGCTGTTAACCTGTCGCTGTCGGTCTGGTTGCTGAAAGGTTTTATCGACGAAATCCCGCTGGAATATGAAGAAGCGGCGCTGATTGACGGCTACACCCGCTTTCAGGCGTTTTACAAAGTGGTGCTGCCACAAGCCGCCACCGGCATCGCCTCGACCGCGATATTCTGCCTGATTTTTGCATGGAACGAATACGCCTTTGCGGTGCTGCTGACTTCGGGTTCTGCCCAAACCGCGCCGCCGTTTATTCCGACCATCATCGGGGTTGGCGGACAGGATTGGCCCGCCGTGGCCGCCGGTGCCACGATATTTCTGATCCCTGTGATGATCTTTACTATTCTGCTGCGCAAACATCTGTTGCGCGGCATTACATTCGGGGCGGTGCGAAAATGAGCAGTTTTATCAATGGCTTGATGCGGTTTCGCCGTGGTGCATGGGAAATGCTGGCCACCATTTTGATCGCATTGGGTGTGTTCATGCTGATGCAGCCTTTCTGGATGCTCGCCTTTACCTATTCTTTTATTGTCACGCTTGTCGGCACGGTGATGTTTATCATCGTTAGCCATTTTCCGGAGTAAAAAATGGCGCAAATCATTATCAAAAACCTGCGCAAGGATTTCGGCGATTTTACCGCGGTGCAATCTTCCAGCTTTATCATTGAAGATGGCGAATTTTTCATGCTGCTTGGTCCCTCGGGCTGTGGCAAAACCACTACTTTGCGGATGATTGCGGGGCTGGAATTGCCCACCTCGGGCGAAATTTTTATTGATGGCGAGGAAGTCAGTCAAAAACGTGCGTCCCAGCGCGATATCGCCTTTGTGTTCCAGATGTTTGCGCTTTATCCGCACCTGAACGTGCGCCAGAATATCAGCTATCCGTTAAAAAGCCAGCGCATGCCAAAGGCGCAGATCAAGGCCAAGGTGGCCGAGGTGGCGAAAATTCTGGGCATCGAGGATATTTTGAACAAGCCGGTTGGCGGGCTGTCTGGCGGTGATCGGCAGCGCGTGGCGCTGGGGCGTGCGATTGTGCGCGAACCAAAGGCGTTTATGATGGACGAGCCGTTGGGCGCGCTGGATGCCGAGTTTCGCGAACACATGTCGCAAGAATTACGCGCCCTGCATGACCGGATGGGCGCAACCACGGTTTACGTGACCCACGACCAACTCGAGGCCATGCAGATGGGCGATAAAATCGTGGTGATGAACCATGGATCGGTCGAACAATTTGGCGTACCGCAGCAGATTTATGATTGGCCGGCTACGCTTTTTGTGGCTGATTTCATCGGCTCGCCGCCAATGAATTTTCTAAATTTCAACGGCGTGCTGGCAAAAGGGGATACAAATGTGACGTTAAACGGCCAGTGTTTAGAAATTCCTTGCCAGCATCAGGACGCATCGGGCGATCTGGTGTTCGGTGTGCGCCCCGAACATGTTTCGCTGGATGCCGGCAGCGCCTACAAGGGCGAGG
>DOHJ01000243.1:0-3490 GCA_003535335.1 Paracoccaceae bacterium
TTGTTTATTATGAAAAATTTATACAAACTAAATATTACCCCGCTTATAGTAGGTCTTTCGCTTGCTGTTATGGTGTCTTGCACGGCACCGCAAGCCACAGGAATCACAGACCCGAATGAGGCGCAAAACCGCGCAACCCACGAAAACAACCGCAAACTTGACCGGGCCATAATAAAGCCGGCTTCTGGTGCTTATGGGAATGGGTTGCCCAAACCTGTGCGGCAGGGGATTGGTAATTTTGCTTCAAATCTGGGCCTTCCCAGTATGGTTGTGAATAATATTTTACAGCTGAGAATCGGTGACGCATTAAAAAACACGACCCGTTTCGTGTTTAATACAACAATCGGTCTGGGTGGTGTGCTGGATCCATCCTCGGCCATGGGGCTGCATGAAGAAAGCACCGACTTTGGCGAAACCCTGCACGTTTGGGGCGTTGGCGAAGGCAATTATGTTGAACTGCCACTTATTGGCCCGTCTACCGAACGTGATATGGTCGGGATCGTTGTCGATATGTTCACCAACCCGTTGTCATTTGGCGCTTCCAGCCCTGGAAAATACATGGGGCCGGTTGTTAAAGGCTTTTCAAAACTTGGTGATCGCTACAATCATGCCGATACTATTGATACGATTCTGTATAATAGTGCGGACAGTTACGCACAGGCCCGCCTGATTTATCTGCAACATCGCAGGTTCAAATTGGGTCAGGCGCTGGGCACCGACCAACCCCTTGAAGAAGGAGAGGATGCTTATGACGATTTCTACGCTGACTAAACTGAGCCGCCGCAAAGTTACACTTGGGCTGGCCTCATTTATTGCATTTGCACCGATTGCACAGCCTGCAATGGCGGTAAGCGAAGGTAAGGCCAAGGCGCTGGTGAAAAATCTGGTGGGCACGATCAACAAAGTGATTGCTTCGGGCAAATCCGAAAGCGCAATGATCCGCGAGTTCGAGAAGATTTTTATCAAATATTCCGACGTTAAACATCTGGCCAGTTACGCGCTGGGCGTTGATGGACGCAGGGCGTCGGCTGCGCAAAAACGCAGCTTTCAAAAAGCATTTCAGGGCTACATTGCCCGTAAATACGGCCGGCAGTTTCGTAAATTTATTGGTGGCAAGCTTGAAGTGAAATCAGCCAAAACTGTGAAAAGCCGCGTAGAGGTCAAAACCATGGCCCACCTGAAAGGCCAAGCGCCCTTTGATGTAACATTCTTTGTATCGGATAAAAGAAGCGGCAAGCCGGTTTTTTACAACATGTATATCGAAGGTATCAATATGCTGCTGACCGAACGCACCGAAATTGGTGCAATGCTGGACCGGCGCGGCGGAAATATCAGTAAAATGATCAAAGATCTAAAACGCGCGGGCTGACTTTAGCCACCTTGGCGCAATTCTTTGGATAACCATATCGGCGGGGTTTTCCCCGACAGGCGCGCGCGGTAAATCGGCAGGGATTCCGCCACCCGCATCACATAATTGCGGGTTTCACGAAACGGGATATGTTCGATCCAGTCCACCACGTCCACACCGGCAGAGCGCGGATCACCAAAGGCCGTGATCCATGCACGCGCACGGCTGGGACCGGCATTATAGCCAACGGATACAAGGATCGGTGATTTACCGAATTCTTCTTGCAATCGCGCCAGATACCGGCTGCCCAGACGCGCATTGAAACGCCAATCCGTCAGCAAACGGCTTAGGTTGAAATCCAGCCCCAATTCATCGGCCACAGATTTTGCTGTTCTTGGCATCAATTGCATCAGCCCCTTGGCCCCGACTCCGCTGACAGCCACCGGATTAAATTCGCTTTCACGCCGTGCGATCGCCATCGCCAACTCGGTCTCGACCGGTAATTTTTCCTTGGCCAGATCGTGCATTGGAAAATATGCGGCCGGCAAAACCAGCCCGCGCTTTGCCCCCTGTTTGGCGATCATCAGGGCAAAGTGGGGTTCTTTTAAAAATACGGCCAGATCGGCCAATTGCCCCAACTCATTACGGTTCAGGCTTTCGGCTTGCTGCAAAAAGAACCGCCTTGCCAGTGCCGGCTGTTTTGCCTTTCGCAGCATCAATGCGCCGCGCAACACAGTCGAGCTCATAAATTTAGCGTTTTTCCAATCGGGAAAAGCCTCGGTGCCGGCCAGAGCCGTATCCATGCTAAAGCCGCCGCGCTCGGCCGCGAGCAGGCCGTAAAAACTGGTTTGGTATTTTGCGCCAAAGCCATAAGACGCCTGAGCCGATAACGTATCGCCCAATGCTTCATAAGCCCGGCCCTCCCAATAACCGGCACGGCCCAGACTGATCGGGGTTTTCACCGCAACGCGAAAGCTTTGAAAATGGGCCAGCGCGATTTTGGCATCATTCAGGTAGCGCAGGGCCAGATAGCCCGACAGCCATTCCAGATCGGCATAATCAGAGCCTTCGCCAAGATAATGCGAGGAGGCAATCCGGTAGGCCAACAGCCCATCGCCATTGCGCATCATCTGGCGGGCAAGCGCACGGCGCCGATTGGCCCAGCGGTGCGGCTCGCCCAAAGCTTCGGCTGATTTACTACGCTCAAGCAAAAGCGAAATAGCGTCTTCGGTTCTGCCTTTGCGCACCCGCCAAATAAACCGCTCATAGGCCAGTCCGGGATCCGATTTCAGGTTTTCGGGAATGGCCTTGATCAAGCTATCAACATTACCTTCTTGGCGACGCAAGGCAATGCGGGCCTGAGCCAAAGCAACCCTGCCCTTGTCAACCAGCCCAAACATGCGACGCGCATCGCTGAAACGCCCGCGCCACAACAGCATATCCAGCCTTGCAATATGGTGCGGTTTTAGCAAATCTGCATAACTGTTTGTCAGGGTTTCAAATGCCATCTTGTCCAAGGCAAAGGTGCGCCAGGTAAAGACAATTTCCGCCGCCGCATCACCGCCTTGACCTAACACATCAAAAGCACGGGCCAGTTTATAAGCCCCGTAAGACGTGCCGGGTCTGTGGTTTTTAAAATATTCGATAACCTGTTTTGGCGGTGTGTCATGGCCAATATGCAATTCGCCTTTTTTGCGCATTAGAGCAAGGCCCGGCCAATCGGGGTTTTTGTGCAAAAATGCGTTATACTCGGCCAAGCTGCCATGCCCGCCGCGCAAACGGTGCCACTCAACAATATCACGCCCGATCTGGCCTTCGGATTTGGCCTGCGCATCCGCAGCGGCCCAATCGCCCTTGGCCATTTCAGAAAATGCACGCTCCAAAGATGCGGGCGGGGTATCCTGTGCGGCAAGCGAATTCGCCGGTAGCAGCAGGCATATCAGTAGGATTATACGGCGCATCAGGGGTAAACATCCTTTGAGTTTGGCATTATTATACAACAATGTGTCGCCTGCGCCAAATAAGAGCAATACATAATCTTGGCATTCCCCTCAACTGAGGCTAGTTTCCACCACACAAGAGCCGAGGTGAATCGCTTCGGCTCGTTTCATAATTCAATATAAGAGGAGACGTGTCATGTTC
>DOHJ01000243.1:3809-4108 GCA_003535335.1 Paracoccaceae bacterium
AGGAGACGTGTCATGTTCAAAGGTTCATTTACCGCATTGGTCACGCCGTTCAAAAGCGGCGAGCTGGATATTGACGCGCTCAAACATCTGGTGGACTGGCAAATTGCCGAGGGCACAAACGGTTTGGTGCCGATGGGCACGACAGGCGAAACGCCGACGGTCAGCCATGAAGAGCATGAACAGGTCGTCGAAATCGTGGTTAAAACCGCCGCTGGCCGTGTGCCTGTTATTGCCGGTGCCGGATCAAACAACACAATCGAATCTGATCGCTACATGGCCTTTGCCGCAAAAATCGGGGC
>DOHJ01000243.1:4525-4863 GCA_003535335.1 Paracoccaceae bacterium
GACTTGCCGATTTTTATCTATAATATTCCGGGCCGATCGGTGGTTGATATGACACCTGAAACCATGGGTGAATTGGCAGAACTTCCACGTATCATCGGGGTAAAAGACGCAACATCCGATATGGTGCGGGTTTCCCAGCAGCGCATAACCTGCGGCAAGGATTTCATCCAGTTTTCCGCCGAAGACGCCTCGGCGCTGGGGTTTAACGCCCACGGTGGCGTTGGCAGCATTTCGGTAACATCCAATGTTGCCCCCCGCCTGTGTTCTGAATTTCAGGCCGCAATGGCCGCAGGCGATTACGCGCTGGCGCTGGAATATCAGGACAGGCTGATGCCACT
>DOHJ01000243.1:5236-5795 GCA_003535335.1 Paracoccaceae bacterium
AAATACGCGCTCTCGAAACTTGGTAAATGCAGCGCAGATGTGCGGTTGCCGCTGGTTGGGTTGACCGACGACACCAAAGCACAGATTGATGCTGCAATGGGCCATGCGGGTCTGCTTTAGGCAAATATTATGGCTAAGAAAAAAGACCAAAACCCCAACTACAAAGTGATCGCCGAAAACCGGCGTGCGCGGTATGATTATGCGATCGAGGACGATATCGAATGCGGCATCATGTTGATGGGTTCCGAGGTTAAATCCATGCGTGAAGGTCAAGCCAACATTGCCGAAAGCTATGCCAGTCTGGAAGATGGCGAGCTGTGGCTGATCAATTCCTACGTGGCCCCCTATAAACAGGCCAAAACCTGGGGTCACGAGGAACGGCGAAGGCGCAAGTTGCTGGTTTCCAGAAAAGAGCTAGCAAAACTGTGGCAGGCCACGGCCCGCAAAGGCATGACGCTGGTGCCTCTGGTTATGTATTTCAACCACAAAGGTCTGGTGAAAATAAAAATCGCCGGCGCCCAAGGCAAGGAAAACCACGACAAACGTGCCACCGAGGCCA
>DOHJ01000241.1:0-13170 GCA_003535335.1 Paracoccaceae bacterium
GCACCGGCCTGCTCACGCATGCGCGCGTCTTTCAAAATGGCGCGCATGGTGTTTAATGTGGCCATGCAGGTGGTGGGCGAAACGATCCAGACATGGGCGGCGAACCCCTCGCGTACCAGTTCGGGGAAATTGGCGTGCAATTCGGCATAAACCGCCTCGGACGGGAGAAACATCAGCGCCCCGTCGGCTGTTTCACCTTCAATAATATAGCGCTCGGAAATTGCCTTGATGTGGTTTTTCACCGATGTTTTAAAGGCCGAAACCGCCGCTTTCATTTCCCAGTCATTGTCGGCATTTCGCAAGGACTCATAGGCTTCCAGCGGGAATTTACTATCAATAACAATCGGCCCGGGCGGATTGGGCAAATCAATCAGACAATCGGCACGCTTGCCGTTTGACAGGGTTGCTTGCAATTTATAGCTATCCGTGGGCAGCGCTTTGGAAACGATGTCATTCAACTGAATTTCACCAAACGCGCCGCGGGTTTGCTTGTTTGACAGGATATCTTGCAAGCTTAAAACATTGCTGGACAGCTTTTCAATATTGCTCTGCGCCTTGTCCATCGTGGCCAGTCGTTCCTGCAATTCGGTCAGCGATCTGGTGGTTCTCAAGCTGCCGCCATGCAGGGTTTCGGTCATTTTGGCCTGCACCTCGGCCAGCCGTTGTTCCAGCGTATTCATCAACTGCGCCTGCGCCACAGTCTGGGTTTGACTGACGGTTTGCAGACCGCCCGACAACTGGGCCTGCCCATCCGAAAGCGCCTGAACATGCTGGTCAAGATAACCGATTTGCCGGTTCAACGGCTCGATCATCCGGCCCGATTTGCCAACGCGGCGCAGCACCACAATCAGCAGGATTATCAGCAAAAACAGCATCCCCGCACCGGCCAAAGCCAATATCAGCCACAGCTCATCAAACGCGTCTATCACATCCTGCATTCCCATCATTTGCGCCCAAACAGCCTTTCGATATCTGCCAGTTTCAGTTCCACATAAGTTGGCCGTCCATGGTTGCACTGGCCCGAATGCGGGGTTGCTTCCATTTCGCGCAACAAAGCGTTCATTTCATCCGCCTGCATCCGCCGGCCTGACCGGATCGAGCCGTGACAGGCCACGCGGCTAAGGATCGCCTCGACCCGGGCCTGCACAGTCATGCTATCACCCTGATCCGCCAATTCATCGGCAATATCCAGCACCATACCGCGCGCATCGACATTTCCCAACAGGGCTGGTGTTTCACGCACAGCAATCGCGCCTGCGCCAAAGGGTTCCAGATGCAAACCCAGCCGCGCCAGATCATCGGCCAGTTCCAGCAATCGTGCCGCGTCAGGTTCGGATAGTTCGATAATTTCAGGGATCAGCAAGGCCTGCGAAGCAACGCCGTTTTGCGCCATTTGCGCCTTTAGTTTTTCATAAACCAGCCGCTCGTGGGCGGCGTGCTGATCGACGATCACCATGCCATCTGCCGTCTGGGCGATGATATAGTTTTCATGCACCTGCGCCCGCGCCGCCCCCAATGGCAAATCTGTCGTGCCTGCATCATTTGGCGGCATTTCAAACCGTGCTGACGGCTGCGTGGTCTCGGCAAATCCGGGTGTTTCATGGCTCGGGGCTTGTGCCTGATAACTTGCGTGCAAAGCCCCTTGCGATGGCCGCTCCATTTGGTAAATGCGTCCGGCCTGTTCTGGTCGAAACGCGCCCAAAGTTGCCCCCGCCACCGTGCTCGAGGCCCGATGCCCCGCGTCGGCCAGCGCGTGGCGCAAGGCCGATACGATCAGCCCGCGCGCGGTGCCCGGATTGCGAAAACGCACCTCGGATTTGGCAGGATGCACGTTAACGTCAACCTGATGCGGGTCACATTCCAGAAACAATACGGCCGCAGGGTGCCGGTCACGCGACAAAAAATCGAAATAAGCCCCGCGCAAAGCACCGATCAACAACTTGTCACGCACCGGACGGCCATTGACATAAAGATACTGCATAACAGCCGAACCACGTGAAAATGTTGGCAGGGCCGCGTATCCGGTCAGGGCAATGCCCTCGCGCTCCGCATCAATCTTCAAGGCATTTTCAGCAAAATCCGCACCAAGAACCTGTCGCAAACGCCCATGCAGCGCATCAAACAGATCACCGGTTTCGGCATCGGCGCGAAAGCTCAAACGCCCCTCCCCTCCACCGGACACATCACGCAAGGTAAAGCTGACAAAAGGTTCGGCCATGGCAAGGCGTTTCACCACATCGCCAATCGCCTGCACCTCGGCCCGATCGGTGCGCAAAAATTTCAGCCGCGCAGGGGTGGCATAAAACAGATCGCGCAACTCGACCACCGTGCCCGATGACAAGGCGGCCGGTTTCACAGGCTCCAGTTTGCCGCCTGCCACACGGATCATAGCACCGTCCTGGCCAGAAATGCGCGACGTAATCGTCAGTTTTCCAACCGCACCCAAAGACGGCAAGGCTTCGCCGCGAAAGCCGAAGCTATTGATGTTCAGCAGGTCGGATCCGTCAATTTTACTGGTGGCGTGGCGCGATAAGGCCAGCGGCAATTCATTGGCCGAAATCCCGCAACCATCGTCCACAACCCGGATCAGGGTTTTGCCACCGTTGGCATAAGAAACTTCAATGCGGTGCGCGCCGGCGTCCAGCGCATTTTCGATCAATTCCTTAACGGCCGAGGCCGGGCGCTCAACCACTTCGCCCGCGGCAATCCGGTTGATCGCAACATCGTCCAATTGGCGGATTACTGGGCGTTTTTGGCCTATCTGGGGGTTTTGTCCGGGCATGACACCAGAAATAGCACAGTAAATGCCGATTCTACCACCGGCATTTGTTAGATTACTTAATCGGTGCTTTTTATGCCTTCGGGTTGCCCGACGACGACGAAATGCAGGTCTTCCGGCCGGATTAGACGTTTAATCACCCGATCAATATCTTGCATTGTTACCGCATTCAGCCTGTCATTGCGCGTGGCAATATAATCTATCGGCAGCCCGTCCAGCTGCATTCCGACCAGAATATTTGCAATTGTCGCGTTGCCGTCAAACCGCAATGGATAGGCACCGGTCAGATAGGTCTTGGCCCCTTCAAGTTCCTCTGGCGTGACCCCGTTTTTGGCCAAATCCAGCCAGACATCGCGTATCACCTCGATCGTTTTGGCAATTCGGTTATTGGCCGATGCAACCCGCCCCATGAACACATCGACAAAGTCCCGTGAGGCAAAATAAGTGTAAATTCCATAGGTCAGTCCGCGTTTTTCGCGCACCTCTTCCATCAGGCGCGACTGACGGCCGCTGCCGCCCAAAATGGTGTTCATCAAATAGGCGGCAAAGAAATCATCGTCGTCCTGATTTATACCGGGCGCTCCGAATGTCACCACCGATTGCGGCGTATCAAACGGAATCACAGTGACGCCACCCTTTAGCAAAAATTCGGCCTGCTCGGGTTTTTTTGCACCGGTGGCGGGCAAACCGCCCAGCAAATCATCCAGCAACTTTCCCAGTTCCTGCGGTGTTATATCACCAACCGCTCCGACAAACAGCCGGTCACGCGCCATCACGGCTGCCTTGGCTGCAATTAAATCATCCCGGCTCAGCGATTTTACAGATTCGATCGTGCCATTACGCGAAGATGCGTACGGATGGTCGCCAAATGCCAGCTTTTTAAAATTGCTGCTGGAAATGCTGTTCGGGTTTTTGGCATCGTCTTGCAGACCAGAAATAACCTGCGCACGGATCCGGTCGATATCAGCTGGATCAAAACGCGGTTCTTGCAAGGCCAATCGCAACAGATCCATCGCGTCAGCCTGATTTTCACTAAGAAATTTAGCCGAAACCGATAACGTATCATCAGAAATATCAAAGGAAAAATGTGCGGCCAGCGCTTCGGCTTTGGCCGCAAATTCACGCGCGTTCAGATCACCGGCGCCTTCTTCCAAAGTATAGGTCATCAACGAGGTTGCGCCGCGTTTGCCTTTGGCGTCCAGACTGGCCCCGCCTTTGAAGCGGATTTCAAGGGCTGTGAAGGGGATCGAATGTTCCTCGACCAGCCATGCGGTGATGCCCCCGGGTGACGTGACGTGTTGAATTTTTACTTCGGCTTTTGCGGCCGTTCCAATGAATAAAATTGCAATCAGCGCTAAATAAACGTGTTTCATTGGCTGGCCTCCTTTTGCGCTGTCGGGTTTGTCAGCCAGCCGGTAACCGCGCGGTTTTTGTCCAGCAGTAATTCGGCCGCCTTGATCACATCCTCGGCTGTGACCTGTTGCAGAACTTTTGGCCAGTCTTTTACATCCTGAATTGTCAAACCTTGCGTCAAGGCCGAGCCATATTCATGCGCCATGGCCTGCACATTATCCTGTTGATAAACCAGACTAGCACGGATTTGCATCTTGATCCGTTCAAGCTGATCAGCATCCACACCTTCCTTGATAAATTCGCCAATAGCCTGATCCAGCAGGGCCTCGCCCTCGGCCAATCCAACGCCTTGACTGGGCACAATCACCAATCCAAACGTGGTTTCATCCAATGACTGCCCACCATAATAGGCCGATGTATAAACCGCCTTGCTGGTTTCAAATTGCAATTTTCGGCCTAAAACCGACGTTTGCGCACTGCCGCCCAGCAAATCGGCCAACATGGTCAGGGCAGCTGCCTGTTTTTGATCGCCGGAATTGCGTTCGGGGGCCAGATAAGTCCGGATCACGTAGGGTTGCGCGATGCGCTCGTCAACAAATGTCAGACGGCGTTCTGCCAGTTGGGGTGGCTCGGTCGGCCTGCTGCGTTTTGGCAAATCAGCAGTCGGGGCCAACGGGCCGTAATATTTTTTTGCAAGCGTCAACACTTGGTCTGGCTGCACATCACCGGCAACCACCAAAATTGCATTATTAGGCGCGTAAAAACGCCGGTAAAATGCAAGCGCGTCTTCCAGTGACAGCTGCTGCATTTCGTGTTTCCAGCCAATAATGGGAATACCGTAACGGTGGTTCATAAATTGTGCCGCGCGGCGTTGTTCACTAAATAACGCGTCAGGGCTGTTTTCGGTGCGCGTGTTGCGCTCTTCTAAAATCACATCGCGCTCGGTTGCGATATCATCCACCGTCAGGCGCAAATCGCGCATCCGATCGGCCTCCATTTTCATCACCAGTTCCAGCCGGTCTGCGGCAATTCTCTGGAAATAAGCGGTGTAATCGTAAGAGGTAAACGCATTATCAGAGCCGCCATTGGCCGCCACCGTGTCAGACAATTCACCTGCCGCCAGATCATCGGTTGCCTTAAACAACAAATGTTCCAAAAAATGCGCGATACCTGAAACACCCGCCGGCTCGTCCGCCGATCCGGCACGGTACCAGACCATTTGCACAACAACCGGCGCGCGGTGATCCTCGATCACAATAACGTCCATACCGTTTTCAAGTGAATAACTGCTGATTTCTTGCGCCATCACAGGGCGGATCAGCAATGTCAGGGCCATCAAGCCCAAGCCAAAAATACGCATAAATTCAGGATCTCCAATATCGCGATTTACATCAATCTAATGCCTGAAAGATCAGTCACAAGCCCCCGTCGCGCATTCGTGATAGCGCAATGGTTATTGTTGTCCGTAAACTTCCGGATCCGGTGGCGCAGACGGTGTTTTGACACCTAACCGGCGAAACCGCGCCAACTCCCGGTGCTGGTTCAGCGACATTTTTTCATAGGCACTGAAGTAAACGGTCAAGCTAAACAGGCGCTCCAAAAGCTTGCCTTTGTTTTTACGCCTGAATTCAAGATCTTCTGCGGCCAAAGTCTGGCGAATGTTCGCAGATGCGCCAAACCGGCGGGCGTGGTTTACAACACTTCCATCGCCTCGCCCGATATTCCCCGCCCCGGTGCGATTAACGCGGGCAGGATTGCCGCCCAGCGCAGCAATTGCATCGGCTTTGGGTGTTGGGTCTATCAGATTGGTACCGCCCGGTGTTGGTGAGGGCAAGGCGGTGGAAAAATCCGGGGACTGAAGCGGTTTACCCGGCAGGATTGCAAATTCGTCAGGCCCGCTGGTTGTTGACCGGATATTCATCAAACCCGGCGCTTTTTTGCTGCCACATGCCGTAACCGCCAACAGGGCGATCAAAGCAACTGCCGCTTTGCTATCCATGATCCACATTGATGTCTCCTTTACCAATCTTTCGCCTATTTAACCCAACAAGCAAGCGCCGTCACCTAGTCTTTTTTTCAGACGCAAAAAAGATCAAGCCAAATGCGCCAGCAAACACGCCGATATCGGCAATATTAAAGGAATACGGGTTTTCAAAGCCACAGCACGACATATTTAGAAAATCTGCAACGGCACCATAAAGCAGCCGGTCAAGCACATTTCCCAGCGCCCCGCCGATCAGAAGGCCGGCCGAAACATAGGCCAACCGGTTTTGTTTACCACGCCTGATCCAGCTGAACACCCACAGACAAATCGCCAATGCCACCCCGATCAGCGCCCAGCGCACTAAGTCGGAACTGCCGGAAAACCACCCGAAATTTATACCCTGGTTCCAGGCCATGCGGAAATTCAGCAGCGGCGGCAGCACATCAATTTCGCCACGGCTGCGCAGGTCCAGCCAATGCACCACCAGATATTTACTGGCCTGATCGGCTATAAATACCCAAAAGCCCGCCCAAAAGGTTAATCGCATTCGTAAACTTCCTCTTAATGCCTGAAATGGCGCATGCCGGTAAACACCATGGCCAATCCGGCTTCATCTGCAGCCTTTATTACGTCGTCATCGCGCATTGATCCGCCGGGCTGGATTACGGCTGTTGCTCCGGCCTCGGCAGCGCTTAGCAATCCGTCGGCAAAGGGGAAAAACGCATCCGACGCCACGACAGAGCCGCGCGTTAACGGCACATCCAAGCCCAGAACCTCGGCCATATCCTGCGCTTTTCGCGCTGCAATTCTTGTGCTGTCAACACGGCTCATTTGGCCGGCCCCAATGCCAACGGTTGCCCCGTCTTTGACATAAATAATCGCGTTTGATTTCACGTGTTTTGCGACCCGCCATGCAAACATCAGGTCGGCCAGCTCGGATTCCGTTGGCGCACGTTTTGTCACAACTTTTAAATCGTCCGGACCGACGTAACCGCTGTCTTTATCCTGTACCAACATGCCGCCCGATACCTGACGATACGTCAGCGATGCGGCGCGCGGATCCGGCAAACCTTCGACGGTCAACAAGCGCAGGTTCTTTTTGGCGGCAAATATCTGCTTGGCCGCCTGATCTGCGCCGGGGGCAATGACGACTTCGGTAAAAATTTTGGCGATTTCCTCGGCCGTTGGCCCGTCCAGTGGCTGGTTCAGCGCAATAATTCCGCCAAAGGGCGAAACATTGTCACAATTAAAGGCCGCTTTATAGGCCTCCACCATGCTCGTCCCGCGCGCAACACCGCACGGGTTGGCATGTTTGATAATCGCACAGGCCGGCCCATCCGCAGGGTCAAATTCCGCCACCAGCTCAATCGCCGCATCGGTGTCGTTAATATTATTATAAGACAGCTCTTTTCCTTGGTGTTGAACGGCTGTGGCCACACCGGGCCGGTCCGATCCATCCAGATAAAACGCCGCCGCCTGATGCGGGTTTTCGCCATAACGCAGTTTTTGCGCAATTGTGCCGGCAAAGGCACGGCGACGCGGCACATCCAACCCAACCGCCCCCGCCATCCATGTGGAAACAGCCGCATCATAGGCCGCAGTGCGCGCAAAGGCGATCTGGGCGCGGCGTTTGCGGAATTTCGGGCAGGTTGCGCCGCTATGCTTGGCCATATCGCCCAACAGTTTTTCGTAATCCTCGACATCGACAACGGTCGTGACAAAGGCGTGGTTTTTAGCCGCCGCCCGGATCATCGCAGGCCCGCCAATATCGATATTTTCGATGCAGGTGTCATAATCGCCACCCTTGGCCACGGTTTCCTCGAACGGGTACAGATTAACCACCAGCAAATCAATTCCGGCAATGCCGTGTGTTTCCATCGCCGCCAGATGTTCGTCATTATCACGCAGGGCCAGCAAGCCGCCATGCACATTAGGGTGCAGCGTTTTGACCCGCCCGTCCATCATTTCGGGAAAGCCGGTCACATCGGCCACATCGGTTACTTGCAAGCCTGCCTCGCGCAGTGCTTTGGCCGATCCGCCGGTTGATAACAGCTCAACCCCTTGGGCAGCAAGCGCGCGCCCCAGATCAACAAGTCCGGTTTTGTCAGAGACAGATAAAAGCGCGCGGCGGATTGGCAAAAGGCTGGTCATCTCGGTTCCCCGTTTGGTTCATTTTTCAAAAATTCATCTTCATCACGCGCCAAATCGCGCAAATCATCCGGTGTGTCATGGGCTTTTGACAAAGTCCAACTTACACGACTGGCATAATCTATTGTGCGCGCAGTTAAAACGATTTGTTTTGCCGGGCGTGGATTTAACCGGTTACGCTCCAGATAAACGCTTGGCTCAAGGCTTAGGCTCGCACCTATTCCGTTGTTGTTTTCACCATGGCGAAACACCCAGATTTCGCCGCTTTTAAGCGCGAGGGAAACAGCGGATCCACCCATGTCCAGCGTTGCATCCACATCCGGATGCAAATGAAACCGCACCGTAAAGACAATACCCTGCAACTGGATCGCATCCATTGCGGCATCAAATGTTTTCTTGCTTTTGTCACTGACGGCCACCAGCAAATCATCACCGGAAACACAACGGCCATCCAGCGTCAGGTCCAGCCTGCGCATGTGGGCCAAACCATGCGTGGCCAGATAACCGTCATGGCTTAATTGCAAGCTGCTCCGTTTTGCATCGCTTTGCTGCTTGTATTCAACGATTTTCGGAGTGTATTCCAGAATTTCGCAAGTGCCCGAAGCATCCAGCCCCAAACGCGAAGACGAAACCCCCTCAAGCCCCAAAACCGAATGCGAAGGCGTGGCCCGTCCGGCCCGCTGCCATTCACTGCCAAACGACAAACCCGACCCGCAACTGACCACCAGCGGGCGACGCCCCGACGTTAGCTCAAAGGCCAAAGTTGACGCATGGCCATGCACCGAGTTTTGCCCCTGCGGCGGTCTGCTTGCATCGACAATCACACTGCTGCGCCCGCCTCTCAGATTTGCATATCCCATCGAAAGCCGCTGCTGGGCACTGCTGCGTACCCCGCTTGCGGCCAGCGCGTGATCCAGCCGCCCTTCCAGACCTCGCCCGCCACCGTGAAAACGGGCCAGCCCACCGTCTGCATGCCGCAAGGATCGCAAGGTCGGCGCAATGCGTTCAATCGCGGCCAGATGATCGCGTCCGGCAACCTCTCCGGCTTTGCTCAGGGCCGAAGCAGCCCAGATCAGCAGGGTGAAAACCTCGAGTAATTCTTCGGGGTTGCGGGTTGGAATACCACCCTCGTCGTCAATTTGTTCACGACATTCCTGCGCCAGTGCTTTTTTTGCAGGCTCGACAAAATCGCTCATACCTTCCAGCGCCAAACCGGCGTAGATCAGCCCTGTCAGCGCCTCGAATTTTGGCAACCCTGCGGCGGCACCCTTCCAGCGTTTATTCAGAAAAACGGTTTGCTGGCTCAGAGATTGAAAAAATGCCTTTGACGATGTTTCATTTTGACCGTTTAGCAAAAACACCGCGTGGTTGATCCAGCGGATCAGACGACGTGCGGTCAAATCCGGCGTCCAGCCCGCCCCGCGGCCGCGACCAAACCGCGCAATCCAGTCAAACAGCCAGTCTTGAGCAGCCTTTCGCGCCGGCCCATCTGCGGTTGCGGCCAGATCATCCAGCCAGACAAACCCGTGCAATTCCTGTTCGAATTCAACCGAAGGGCAATCAATTCCCCACAGCCCGCCGTCCTGATCCGTTATCAATTCACCGGCAAACTGGAAATTACCGGCCAGAAACTGGCGTCCCCGGGCAAACGAGCCAATCGTTCTGGGTTCGGGCTGCGAGGTAAAGGCCGTGGCCACAGCAGAGCGCGCGCGCGTGCTGGTGCGGGCCGCAATGCGGTTTAGCATACGGTTCTTTTTCGCAGAAAAACTTGTCGGTCGTGCCACGGCCTGCTTCACCTTCTATGCGGGGGCGTCAGTGTGTGTTTTGCTCAAACCTATCATAGAACGTAGCCGGGCCGGTGTCACCGGCGAATTGCGCATCACCGTGTTTTTCTATTACCGGTTTTCCAAATCGTCCAAATCAAAAACCGTTCCAACCGGCAATACCTCGTGGCGCACAAAATCCGGGTCCGACTGGATACAATTCAATCCACATATCAAGGTTGCGATACCGCGCTCGGAATCCGTATACCAAACCCGCCCGCCCGGGGTGCCGATATAGCCGTCTATGCCCTCGTAAGTGTCGGCGCGCAAATCGTTGTCGGAAGGCACTTCAACATCGTAATTTTCGGCATATGCACCATGTGTGTGATAGGATGCCAGCACCCTGAAACCGGCTGGTTGTCTGGATAAACAGCTGCTTTTTCGGCCCCGTTTGGCCGGGGTGGCAATGAACGCGCCATTTTCATCCAGCCCGATATAGCCGCAATATTCGCGGTTGCTGGCAAATGAGACGGTTTGGGCCGCATTCAAAACATTTTTGGCAAAAGCAATCTCGGCTGTGGTTTGGGCCGGACGGAGTTCTGAATCTTGCACCGCAGCGCCACCACCAAGGCAGCTGGTCAGGACTGTAGCGGCCAAAAATGCAATCAGCTTTTTCACTGGCCTTGCGCTTTTCGCAAAACCGCGATGTAAAACCCGTCCAGACCACCACGCTCGGCCCAATAATCGGGCCGGATGCGCAAGCCGCCTTCGGGTGTGTTCCAGTCAGGTTCAATTCCAGCCAGTAAAATCGGCTCGACCTGCAAACCGTCATGGCGCTTCAAAGCATCCTCAACTTGAATTTCGCCCTCATCGGGCAACAGCGAACAGGTGCAAAACACCAACCGGCCACCGGGTTTCAGTTGTGAAACAGCGTGGTCAATCATGCGTTCCTGCAATTTAAACAGACCCGGAAAATCCGCGCCGTCCTTTGCGTGCGGCAAATCGGGGTGGCGCCGGATTGTGCCGGTTGCCGAGCAAGGCGCGTCCAGCAAAACCGCGTCAAACAACGATTCGGTCCAGTTTAAGGCGTCCGTCACACGCAATGTTGCCTTCAAACCGGTGCGGCCCAGATTTTCCTGCAGCCGGATCATTCGTTTTTTCGAAACATCAATCGCCACAACATCCGCACCGGTTGCGGCCAGCTGCATGGTTTTACCGCCCGGCGCGGCGCACATATCCAGCACCCGCTCGCCGGCCTTGGCGTTTAAAATTTTAGCAGGCAGCGCGGCGGCGGCGTCCTGAACCCACCAATCGCCCGCCTCATAACCCGCCAGCGCCGAAACCTGCCCGACATCTTGCAGGCGCACCGATCCGGTTGGCAAAACTTCGCCCCCGAGCGTTTTAGCCAAAGCAGCCGCATCGTTTTTAGCCGTCAGATCCAGCGGCGCACCTTGGGCAAATGCGGCCTCCATCGCGGCAACGGTTTTCTTGCCATAATCCCCGATCAGCGGCTTTCGCAGCCATTTTGGCAATTGTGGCGCCGGCAATGTTTGCCATTTAGCCGGATCAATTTTACGCAACACCGCATTCACCATGCCGGACGCGTGTTTGTGGGTTTTATCCGCCTTGACCATTTCAACGGCCGCATTCACCACCCCGTGTGCGGCGGCCCCTTCAAGGCACAGTTCAACCACCGACAAGCGCAAAACATTATGCACCATCAATTCGGGTTTATTACGTAAAAACGGCCCCAGCATCCGGTCGGCCCGATCCATCCAGCGCAAGGTTTCCAGCGCCAAACGCTGGGCGCGGGCCTTTTCGGATGGCTCCAGCTTGTCCATAATTCCCGAGGTCAACAGATCGGGCAATAACGCCTCTTTACCTATCACCCCATCCAACAAACGGACCGCTACGCGACGGGGGGCAAGACCGGGATGAGACATGGAGATTCCTTTGTTTCTTGATTACTAGACCACGGCCTATATTATGGCGCATAGTTGAACAAGAGAGCGGTACAAAATGCCAGATAAAAATCCGAACCTGCCCCCCGAGGCAATCCGCGCTTTGGCCGAAGCCCAAGAACGGCACAAGAATGAAAAACCCGTGGTTTCTGCCAAAGAATATGGCGGACCAAACGGACCGGAACCGGTGCGTTATGGAGATTGGGAGAAAAAGGGCATTGCGGTGGATTTTTAAAAACCACACATCCTCATAGCCCCAGCACATCCAGCATATCATATTCCCCCGGTTTTCGCCCCTGCCCCCACAGCGCCGCCTTTAGCGCGCCACGGGCAAAAACCGCGCGATCCGTGGCCAGATGGCGCAGAATAATGCGTTCGCCATCAGCGGCAAACATCACGTCATGTTCGCCAACAATATCGCCGCCACGAATGGCCGAAAAGCCGATATCGCCACGATTTCGCGCGCCGGTTATACCATCGCGGCCACTGTCGCGCACATCGGCCAACTTTACCCCGCGCCCTTGGGCCGCTGCCTCGCCCAGCATCAGGGCCGTGCCGGATGGGGCGTCAACCTTGTGGCGATGGTGGGATTCGATAATTTCAATGTCAAAATCCTGATCCAGCGCCGCCGCAACCTTTTTGGTTAATTGAACCAACAGGTTAACCCCGAGGCTCATATTTCCGGCCCGCACAATGACCGCGTGGCGCGCCGCAGCTTGCAATTTCACCAGATCCCCGTCGCTCAGCCCCGTGGTGCCAATCACATGCACCGCACGGGCCTGCGCCGCCAGTTCAGCCAGCGCAACGGTGGCCGCAGGTGTCGTAAAATCAATCACAGCCTGCGCTTTGGCCATTGCGTCCAAAGCATCGTCGCTCACTTTAACGCCCAACGCAGCGCCGCCCATGGCCACACCAATATCCTGCCCGATCCAGTCATGCCCCGATCGTTCCAAAACCCCGACCAGCCGCATTGATTCGCTTTGCGCTATTAATTGAACAAGCATCTGCCCCATCCGGCCAGATGCGCCGTTAACCACAATTCCGGGTAAGATATCGGCTAAAGTATCGGTTGAATCGTTCATAATATCCTCGTCATTTCGCTTTGCCCTAGTCTGACGCGCTTGCAGTGCGCACGCAACCTGCTTAGATGACAGATATGGCAAAGCAAACACATCATTCCTC
>DOHJ01000241.1:13508-13870 GCA_003535335.1 Paracoccaceae bacterium
CATTCCTCCCGTGGCCCAACCCAGCGACAATTGCGCGTGGGCGAATTGATCCGGCGTTCATTGTCGGATGTTCTAATCCGTGGCGATATTCATGACCCCGACCTGAACCGCATGTCAATCACGGTTGGCGAGGTGCGCACATCGCCCGATCTTCGGGTTGCAACGGCTTATATTTTACCGCTGGGTGGCAAGGACAAGGAACAGGCGCTGTTGTTATTGCGTCAAAACCGCCATGAAATCCGCAAGGCTGTGGCCAAGTCAATCGGGCTGAAATATTCGCCTGAATTGCGTTTTCAGATTGACGAAACGTTTGATCAGATGGACGATACCCGCCGCATGCTGGCCCAAGATGACGTGCGCCG
>DOHJ01000084.1:0-324 GCA_003535335.1 Paracoccaceae bacterium
GATCCTCATGGCGGGGATGGTTATCATCAAACCGCGAATAAGATGCTGCAAGATTTAAAGCTGGAAAATCATGTGCGTCTGCTGGGGGCAATCAGTTCGGATGCTGTTCGTGATTATCTTCTGGATGCACATATGTTTGTGCTGGCCAGCTGGCATGAACCGCTGGGTGTGGCCTATATGGAGGCAATGAGCTGCGGGGTGCCGACCATCGGCACCAATGCGGGCGGGGTGCCGGAACTGATCTCAAGCGGTAAAGACGGGGTTTTGGTCACGCCTAAAAATCCGGATGCTTTAGCGGATGCAATTTTATCACTGATCAATGAT
>DOHJ01000084.1:539-6100 GCA_003535335.1 Paracoccaceae bacterium
ACCATTGGCACCAATGCGGGCGGGGTGCCGGAACTGATTTCAAACGGTAAAAACGGGATTTTGGTCACGCCTAAAAATCCGGATGCTTTAGCGGATGCAATTTTATCACTGATCAATGATAGCAAACTTGCATCAACCCTTGGGGCAGCAGGCCGCAAAAGGATTGTCACCGGCTTTGACTCCCGACTGGGGGCCGAAACAATAATGGCTGAAATTGCCAGATAACAGGCTCTAACCTTGGCTTGTCAATAGTCTGACACCAAAACAGGGTTATCCGGATTGCTATCGAAAACCAGATGCTCAACCGCATAAGCCTGCGCTGAAACAGCTGCGTTCTGCACAAAGATAATTCCGGCTTTATTCTCTATCGAATAATCCGCAATATCACCGGGAAATATAATCGTGTCTTGCCCCGCCCCGCCATGGATCAGATCACCCTGTCCCTTGGCATAAAGCCTGTCATCCCCGTCACGGCCAATCATAATATCAGCCTTGCCTGTGCCGCGCATTTCATCTGTTGCGCCTGTGCCAAAGTACCGACCGCCATGGGTGAATGTATCAAGGCCACGCTCTTCCCACCAACCGGCAGTATTGCGGTTGTCATTGGCCAAAACATCATAGCGCACGTTCTGGTCATCAAGGTGGCGCAATGTTCCCCAGCTTCCGTATTGGCTGGGGGCTGAAACATCGACAAAAGCGTTAAACAGGCTACCGCCGGCGCTGCGCCAGCCTTGCAGTAATTCCTGATAAATCTTTGCCATTTCAGGGCTATAGTTCAGATGGTTAAAAAATGCTGTCAGATCCTCATTGTTGCTCCATCCGGCCAATCCTGCAACGTGGGTGCCACCTTCATACATCACCAATCGCAAGCCATTTCGCTGCGCAATATCTGCGTGATACGGTATTAGCTCGGTTAGCAATTCGGCCAATGATCCCTTGCGGATTGCCTTGGCAGCCAAAGGCACAGCCTCTACAAAACCATGCTCTTTGACATATTCACGCAAAGAAACACGGGCCAGACCTTTGGCTGTCCCGGCTTTTTCCGCCTTTAAACGGCTGGCTGCAATCCATTCAAGAACCTTGGGGGCCATTTCGTCCATGCCCAGCTCTAGCCCAAAATAACCGGTCACAGCATAGGCATCGAACCACGTGATTGGTTCCAGGTTTTTCGTATCTTCAGCAAGATATAGCGGTGCGGCCATCAACCCTTCTTCCAAGCCGATCCAACCTGTATGGGTGGCAATCACCCTGACCAAGCGCTGCTCGGCCTGATCTCCAAATATCTCGCTCCAGATTTGGGCCATTTCAGCTGCGCGAACCCCGGCAAATTGCAGCCAGGCATCCGGTGCGGCATCTTTGCCCCAGCGTTTTTCCGCCTGCTGTGCGGCCCAATGTGTTTGGCCAAAGGTGAAATTCCACAGCTCGTTTGAATATTCAACATAGGCATGCAGCCCGAACGACAACTTGTCCTTAACATAAGCTGCAAACTGGCGCATATAATCGTCATCTGCCATGTGCGGCATGGTAAACCACGGGTCTGCGCCAATCTGGTTTGCAAGCATCACCATGACCTCGACCGGCACACCACGGCGCCCATATGTGTAATCATCCAGCTTTGGGCGGCCAGCCCAATTGGTTTGGGTTGATCCGTTGGTGTCCATCCAGTCCATAAACCGGACCACACGTAAATCCTCAACCACCTTCAGCCAACCGGGATTAAACAATGCCCCAACCTCGAACAGTTCAATATTATCTTCATGAACAATGCGGATATTGCGAATATAATTACCGGTTTTCTCGGGATCCGTTGCGGTAATCCCAATACCAACCGGACCCTCTCCGGGCTGGAAACGGAACCACATTTCACCGGATTTGGTATGCATCAGACGGCCTCGACCACCGATTGTTACCTTGCCCTCACCCTCATATGTCAGCCTGTAAACCCCGCCAACCGACGCGCCCTCTTTGGGCTGATCCGTCAAAACAAATGTCTCGATTGCGGTTAACCCATCTGGCATTCGGATTGGCCAGCCTGCGGCATCCAGATGGCCGTCTTTCATTAAATCTTCGGCAGTTTTGGCACCCCATTTATCAGGCATGTGCCCAACCCATGGACGGGCTGTTTTCATCACATCGACAAACGGGTTCTGGGTTGACCAATCGGCAATGCCGTTCAGCCCCATAGCGAGGGACGGGTTACCAAGGCCCAACCCATCCGTAACGGCGGCTTGTTTGACAGGACCGGTTTGCAGGTCAGGTTTTGCAGCGATCTCTGCTCCGCTAATCACCTTATTAATCACATCCAGATTCTGTTCAACCAGCGGGTGGATGCTGGCCGGTAGTTTCAAATTCGTCGGGATTGGCTCATCAAAATAGGCCGAATAGGTAATTGCAGCAGCCAGAAAATACAGCGTTGCGGTGCCGTGCGGGTCGTCATCACTGTATAAATCCGCCGGCGGTATTTTTGATAGTGCCGTTTCGGTGAAAAGTGTTGCAAGGTTTTTTGCCACGGGGATTAACCGCACATCGTAATTGGGGCGCGCTTTGGAAATGGCCGCGACCCAATCAACATACCATTGATAATAATCATTTTGCGCGTGGTCGTAATACTCTGCAAAATCTTCAGCCGGTTTGTTGTTTTCTATCAAACCCGGCATTTCAGGCCAGCCTTGGTAAACATAAAAAACCGGCGTGGCCCCTGTGTTGGAAACCCAGTCAAACACAACCAACGTATCATCAAGCGGTGTTCTGCCGGTTGGGTTTTTCCACGCTGTTGGTTTATCCGGGGCGCGGTCCTGAATAAAGTTGGCAGAATTTATCATGACAATGTCAAACCCGGCTTTGCCAAAATCACCCCTATCCGAATTCCAAACCCCCGAAACCTGTTTAAAGGACCAGTTGGACGTCGGCGGCAAATCTTCGCTGAAATTTCTTAAAAAGCCCCATTGACCGTCTACGGCAAATTCATGTCCAGCCGATCTGGCCAAAAAACCCAGCCAATGTGGCACGGTGGTTTCATCGCTTTCGGTTAGGTGATGCACAAGGCTATTGCCAAAAATATAAGCCTTAATATCTTTGGCAGAGGCTGAATTAGTCCCTAATATCAGCAAAACAAGCAGGTATTTGATTCGAAGCATCATGGATCCATCCTCACTATTCACTATATCCAAATTATGCCGCCCAATTGCGCAAGTTAAAAGCATTAATATCGCCGCTTGAAGCCATTTTGATGATATGCCAAAGCTTGTCCACCACACAAAGGATAAGACAATGCCAGGATTTGAACTGATCGGACAAGAAGAACGCGATGCGCTAAACGCATTGATGGATGAAGGCGGCGTATTTTTCGCCCATGGTTTTGGCGCAATGCGCAAGCATTACCACATTCGCGAGCTGGAAGCCGAATTTCGCAATTATCTGTCTTGCCATGATGCATTATGTGTGTCCTCGGGCACAGCCGCGATCAAGGTGGCGCTAAAGGCGCTGGGCGTTGGGCATGGCGACGAGGTCATCACCCAGTCATTCACCTTTATCGCCACAGCCGAGGCGATCATTGATTGCGGTGCCACTCCGGTTTTTGCCGGCTCGGATAACACGCTGAATATGGATCCGGCACAGCTGGAAGCGCTGATAACCCCGAAAACCAAAGCAATCATGCCCGTGCATATGCTGGGTGTTGTGGCCCGCATGGATGAAATTATGGCCATTGCCAAACGCCATGATCTTGCAGTGATCGAGGATGCCTGCGAGGCCGTGGGTGCCAAGTATAATGGCCAATACGCCGGTACAATCGGTGATGCGGGTGTGTTTAGTTTTGATTACGGCAAAACCATCACCACAGGCGAAGGTGGTTTGCTGATTATGCGCAATGAAAACCTTGCCATCAAAGCGCGCCAGTATCACGATCACGGCCATATCAACCTGCCCAATATTCCCCGCGGACAGGACCGTGCAGGTATTTCAGGTTTTAATTACCGCATGAGCGAACTGAATGCCGTTATTGGCAAGGTTCAGCTGAAAAAGCTGGATTATATTATCGCTGAGTCCGGCAAACGGTATCAGGCTCTAGATCAGGGGATTACGGCCCAAGTATTCAAAAAACGGGTCATACCGAAACAGGTAACGCCCGCCTATGATACCTATATTGTCGAAATTGACAGCAAGGATGTCCGGGACCGCGCCATTGCTTTGCTAACTGAAATGGGCTTTGGCACCAAAAACCTGCCCGATGCGATGAACTGGCATTGCTCGGTTTACTGGGATCACATGGGCTTTGACACCCGCACCCCTGCACAGCTTGAAACGCTGGCCATGCTGGAACGCCAAGTGGCCATTCCTGTAACGCTTGGTAAATCGGTTGATGATTTTGCCAAATTGGCCGCAGCCATTAACGGGCTATCGGCCTAGATTATGCTTATTATCGTGCCAGCCCGCAAAGGCTCCAAGGGGATACCCGGTAAAAACACCAAACCGTTTCGCGGTTTTGCCTTGATCGAGTGGAGCTTTGCAGCGGCACAGATTTTGGCCCGCCAGCTAAAGGCAACGGTGGTTTGCACCACAGATGATCCTGAAATTGCCGCACTGATTGATCAGCACTACAAAGACAGCATCCATTTACATAATCGCGCAGCTGATCTGGCAAAGGATTCATCCGGAATGGCCGCAGTTGTGCTTGATGTATGTCAGGCGTTTGATGCTAAAAACTATGTCTTGCTACAGCCAACTTCGCCCTTGCGTTTGCAGGACGATCTGCAAAAATTGGCCGAAATAACACTGGGGAAAACCACGGCCGTTTCCTGTAGCACCCCTTGCGAGCACCCCGAAGATATAATCATCCTGAATGAAAATCAGGCCAAGCCGGCGATCATAGCCGATAAAACAAACCGCCGCCAAGATCGAAAAACCGAGTACCGTTTTGTTGACGGATCTTTTTACTCCGGTGCTGTTCAAACCTTGCGCGAAACCAATTCTTTTCTGCCCGAAGATGCCTATTACCACACATTGCAAACCCCGATAGGCGCAGATATCGACACACCGTTTGACTGGGCCATGGCAGAAGCCCAGCATGACTGGTTAATTGCTGAAGGATACGATTTTGTCCGGCCCGCACGTTGATATTGCCATAATCGGTGCCGGCGCGGCAGGGCTAGAGCTGGCCCGACTTGCCTCGGGCGCTGGTCTAAACGTTGTTTTGTTCGAGCAAGGCACAGCAAACGGGCGGCACATATTTCAGCGCATTCCTTTGATGGTCGGTAAAATAATCGGCAATAAACGCTTTGTCGATGCCACAGAATCCATGCCGCAAACCGCAGCAGGAAACAGAAAACTGCCAATGCTTGCGGGCCGCGGTCTGGGTGGATCATCGCGGGTAAACGGCAATGTTGCCTATGCGGGGCCGCCGCAGCGATATAAAATAGTGTTTAATTCATTGGGTCTTAACTTTGATCCTGTTTTGGCTGAATTGGCCAAAGATCCCTACAGAACCCACAGCTGGAATGACGCGCTCACTTCGCAATTTTTGAAAGCGGCAGATCGGAAGAGCGTCGTGTAGGGAAAGAGTG